>DATHEN010000863.1:0-12658 GCA_035318565.1 Polyangiaceae bacterium | reverse complement strand
GTTCGGACCGCGCGCAGCAGATCCAGGCCGGACATGCCCGGCATCGAAACGTCGCTCACTACGACGTCGACACCTCCGCGCGCAACGCGGGTAACCGCCTCTTCCGCCGTCGAGGATGTTTCGATGCCGTAGGCGCCGCCCGCTAGCATTCGCGCGAGCGAGCGCAAAACGAGCGGTTCGTCATCAACCAGCAGGACTTTTGTTCTCGCGGACGTTGGTGCCGTCTCGACTGCCACGTAGACCCCGATACGAGTCTAGGCCTCGATCGTGACTCTTTGCAACATGAGCGGCCGGCGGTTGCGTGAGCCGGTGCACATCGCCACACCCACCTCGCTGAAGCGCGCTGATGCAGCCTTCACCGACATCGGCACCAAACACGAGAACGTGCCGCAGTCCGCGTCCGTCTCGCAGGCGTCGGGAGAGCGCTACGGACCACCCGGACGCGGATACGAAGGTGCCGCTCCCTCGATGGCCTGAAGCGAGTCCCAAATCAGCTGACGTGTGTAGAGCGGATTGTGGATACCGCCGGCGCTGCCACGAGCGATGATCAAATAGTTGTAGACCGCTCCGGCCTTGTCCGGCGAAACGGGCGGATCTGCGGGCTGCGGGCGCGGTTCATCGAGCGTAAAATCTTGATCGATGAGCTCATCCGCAGTCAGGGTCGCATACGGAGCTGCCTCGGCGCGCGTCAGAAGACCTGCGTCGTTCAAGGCGACGCGCAGCTCTTGGATCCGGGAGATTGTCAGACTCTGCCCACCGATGACATCGAAGGTGTTGGTATTTTCGTGGCAGCCAGCTGACTTGCAGGAGCTGAGTTGCGCGTAGAACGAGTGATTTCCTATACCTTGATTTTGAACGACGGCCTGGCCACCCGTCTGCACGGAGTATTCCGGCATGTGACAGCGCACGCAGCCGTTCGTGAAATTCTGATGCGACGAGTTGCCATACGACTTGCCGGTGTAGTGGTAGCCGCCCTTGCCCGTGTAGATATCGGCGTGCGGCCCTTCATGCGGGCCCCAGTGAACACTCGTGATCCTCACGTTCGTGCTCGTGCTCGGAATGTAGTTCGTCACGTCCTTGCGTGACTTGTGACACCACATGCAGGCATTTCCGACCCCGTATTTGCCCGCAGCGGTGCCGTCCACCGTACCGATAGCCGAGCTCTTTTCGAGCCAGGCTTCGTCGTTCGCGCCGGACGGCACGCGCAGCGGGAACGAGCCGCGCGTGTAGTCCTGACCCGTCTTGTGTGGGTCATTGTTGGCGTCCACGGTGTGGCAAGTGGTGCAGTGCACGACCGCCACCGTGGCTTTGCCCGCGTAATTCGCCTCGGCCGCCGCGGGACTGGCGTAGTTGATCTGACCTTGTGCCACGTGCAGCGGGTCGGGAGGGCCGCCGTCGCCGAAGAATGGATTCACGTTCCTTTCGAAGCGTTGCTGAATGCCGTCGATCGCGTGGCAATTGCCGCACGCGCGGGCGCCCGTCCACGATTCCACTTCTTCGCCACCGAGATTGGCAATGAACGCCGAAAAGTGCGTGCTGGTCTTCCATTGCTCGACGAGCCCGGTGAAGCCGTGGCAAGGCGACATGCACGAGCTCGTGAGCCCGCCCTCGATGACGCCGGCGTCCCCTCCGCCCGGTCCGGCCGGACCAGCCGGTCCTTGAGGACCCTGCGCACCAGAGGGACCTGGAGCGCCACGTTCACCATCGTCACCCGAACAGCTGGCCAACGCAGCCGCTAGACCGCCGGCGGCGAGCCCACTCAGCCACAGCGTTCGATTGAGCTCCGACAGCTTCGACATGTGTTCCCTCGGCCCTGTGTGCGCATCTCGCCCCCATGGCGATGCGACCCCAACGGGGGAACGTGCGCACCTTGGATGCAGCCGTCAAGTTGCGAAGACTTGCAGCGAACGGATATCGAAGCGCAGTTTTGCGCGCGGCTCAGTGAAGATCCCCCGCGTTCGCGCCGCGTTCGCGGGCACCCAATTGGCGCGAGAATGCGCGCGAGAGATCCAGAGTCAAAAGAAGCAGCGACGGAAGCGTGTGAGGCGCAAGCAGCGGGCCGATCGCGACGCCCCAGCTGCTGGCCCGCGACTTCCGCGTGGGCGAGGCGATCTCACTTTTCGGAAGCGTCCGGCGGCGGGCGGCCACGTGCGTCGAGAATCACGGCCATTATGTAAAACGTCACGGCCAGCCCGCCAATGCCGTGCCCCACGCTCATCGCCAGAATCACGGGCAGCGCGCCCGGTGACAACACGGAGTAGACCATGAACGCGAGGCCCACGAGCGCGAGCACGCAGGCCGCCCGGATCAACTCGGGCACGGAACGCTGGAGCACGCGAGAGAACAGGCTCATCGATCGCGATCCTTGGATCGAACGGGGGAAGGCGGCTCGCGCGCCCGTTCAGCGTGAGCTTTGGCCGCAGATGCTCCGTGTTTCGTGAACGGGTGCGCGTAGCCGTGGCAGCCCGCGCTGGCACAACTCACGCGATTCGACTCGAGCTCTGTCTTCAATGATTCGTGATCGGGAACGCGCCGCCAGTCGTGCAAAGTGGTGGTGTGGCATTGTCGGCAATTCACGTTATCGTAGGGTTTTACCAGGTGAATCTTCTGTTTGGCTTCCTCGAGCGTCATCTCGCCGTAGCCACCCCAGTGGTAGTAGTAGACGTGCCGCAGGCCGCCCGCTTTCGTCATGGCGTAGCCGTACATACCGTAGTCGGCGTGACACACGTAACAGCTGTGATCGCCGAAGTAGGGGTTTCGTGAGTGGCGCGCCGCGAGTGACTGCGACTTCGGGTCGAGCGTATCGGCGTAGTGTGCGCCCATCACGTGGCACGAGCCGCAGAACTCGCGTTCGGTCGTGGCTTGCATACCCGTCACCGTCGAAGACGCAGCGGCGACTGCGGGGAAGATGCCAAGTCCCATCAAAAGCCAGAGCTTGACTCTGAAATCGAGAGGCGGCTTTCTCACCAGGTAGGTGATGAGAATGGCCGCCGCGATCGCAGCCGCAGCCACCGTTACGATTCCGAGCCAACCCGTCCCCACTCGGAGATAGTGCGAGCTTTCGCGGGGCTACTGCAAGTCAATCGTTGCGCGCGCGCCGAGGCCGCCTTCCCCGCAGCGCGGACCCCCAACACCTGAGGGGCGACGTTCGACGAAATCACCGCATGACGCATGGGGTTGTGCAACGATGCGGCCCGGGTCAAGGACGTGGAGGGGCCGTCTGCACTCCGATCAGAAGTTTTCCGCACTCGCGCTGGGATTGGCGTTGCTGCTTGCCTTGGCCGCGGCTTGCGCCGAGGCCCCGGAGCATCCGGGCGGCGCCCCGGGCCACGGCGTGTACGTGCCGCTCGTCTGGAATAGCGCTCGCAGCGTGACCGGGCACCATGAGCACGTGGTGCAGAAACGCATTGCCTGCACCAAGTGTCATGAGCTCACCGGCAACGCCATGGGACCGGTCGTGCCGGGTCGCTGCGCCGCGTGTCACGAAAAACAGGCTCGCATCGCACACGCCAGCGAGCAGGCACGCACACGGTTCGGTGGCTCTACCCGGGCCGACTGCACGATGTGTCACGCGTTTTCACTGGATGCTCCCCACGCGGACGCCGGAGCTCGGCCGCAGGAAGTTCGCAAAACATGGAGCGGCGATTCCGGCCCGGACGACGCGGGCTCCGACGACGACCTGACGCTGCACGTCTTCGAGCCGCGCGAGTGCGCGCGCTGTCACGCAAGCCGGCAGGGAGACACGCCCGCAGTCGCCGTTCACGGCACCAGCGAGTGCACGCAGTGCCACCGTCCACACGACGACAAAAAGCCGGAGCCCGGCGCGTGCGCCGGCTGCCACCAAGAGGTGACCACGACGCATGCAGGCCACGCTAAGTCCGCGATTGCCGTGTGCACCACGTGCCACGAGCACCTGCACGCCCCGGCCCGGGACGCGCTCAGGACCTGCCAGTCCTGTCACTCCCAACAAAAACCCATCGTGCCGGCCACAGCGCTCTTCGCAGACGGCCATCAGGAATGCGTCGGCTGCCACCGTCCGCACGATTTCGAAAGACAGAAGGCCGTTGCGTGTCGCTCTTGCCACGAAGACGTGCACGTACTGGCCGCTGGCCGCGTGCCGGCCCACGACGCCTGCACGAGCTGTCACTCACCGCACGCGGTGCGCACCACTGCCGAGCAGGCGTGTGCGAATTGCCACGAGAACGTACATGCCGATCACCCGCGCAATGGCAAGGCGGGAGGCTGCGTCGGCTGCCACGATCCGCACCCCGAACAGGGTGCCGGGCACGCCAAAGCGCGCAATTGCAGCAGCTGTCACCAAGCGGCGAGCTCCGAACGCGCGTTCCACGCTGGCTCGGCCTGCACGCAGTGCCATGCACCGCACGCATTTCGCTTGCACGACACCGGACAAACCGTCTGTCAGTCGTGTCACTCGCAGCAAGTGAGCCACACGCGTGCGCTCGCCGGGCATGCGCGTTGCCAGAATTGTCACGGGGGTCTTCCGCACAGCCCCACCACGGGCGCGCTCGGTTGCGACAACTGCCACACGCCTGAGCACCGCGAAGCACGCGCCGGTCACAAGCCTTGTTTGAAATGCCATGAGCCACACTCGGGGGGTGTCGTCACGGCATGCGGATCCTGCCACGCGGAGCAGCATCGAACCGCGCCCGCCGGCCATCAAAAATGTAGCGCGTGCCATCAGCCGCACACGGGGGCACCGACACGAGCATCGTGCAATAGCTGCCATGGCGAGCAGGCAAGAGCGCGGCACGGCTCGATCCCGCAAGGCTGCGGCACGTGTCACAACGCACATGCCCCCGGTGCGGTGACGTCGGCGCCGGCGTGCAACAGCTGCCACCAGCCCGGTAATTTGCCGGGCTTGCACGCGATTCCGAAACACACGGCGTGCGCGACTTGCCACGGCGGGCACGGCGATCCGCCCAGCTCCGCGCGTGCAGCCTGTTTGACGTGTCATACCGATCGCACGCGACACTTCCCCGAAGCGCCGCGCTGCTCGAGCTGCCATCTGTTCGTAAAAACGCGCTGACGGGTCAGGGAATTCGGAACGTGACGCTACCGTCCACGTGCAGCTCCGGCCGCACGAAGGTCGCGTTGTCGGGGGCGATGTTCTCGTGACAGTTGCTGCATACCGGATTGAGCTCGACAGAGGGGTGCGGGCGCGGCGGCGGCAATGCGTGGCATGAGCCGCACGCCGCGCTGCCCCCGCCCACGTCCATCCAGCGCGGCTCGGTGTGAGTGCCCCCAGAATCGTTGCCGTCGGGAAACGAAGCGCCATGGCACGCCGTATTGCGGCAGCTGCCCTCGGCGTACGTGGCCGCTCCGCGGAACGCCGTAGCGGCGCCGGAAAAGATCACCTCCGCGGGCAAGGCAAGGTCGATGTGGCCCGGATCTGCGACCTTTTCCGGAACGCGGTGGCACTCCGAGCAAGGCACCGCGCGCGCGCGCAGAGAACCCGCAAGATGCACTTGGTGGGCACCGACACCCCTCGACGTCGTGCTGGTGCCGCCGCCGAGATCGCGTGGAGGCGCCGGGTTTTCGCCGCCGTGGCATGCGTTACACGGCTGATCGCTGTCTTGTTCGACCGCGCCGTTCACGTGCAACTCGGGGCTGACGAAACGCCGCTCCGTGTCGATGACTTGGGCATGGCACGTGGCGCACTCGCGGGACTCTGGATGCGGCGCCGGGGGCGGCAAGCCGTGACAACTTCCGCATGCGGCGTCCGACAGGTGCGGCTCCGTCCAGAGCGGCTGTGCTTCACGGTGGCACGCGCTGTTCTGGCACGTCCGCGCGATCGGGTCGTAGCTCGGCGAGCGCTCGCCGCTCTTGGCGATCTCACCGAACACTACCTCGGCAGGCCGCGGGTCGTCGGCATGACCGGGCGAATCCGTGCGCTCGGGTACGATATGACATTCGGCGCACGCGATCGCTGCGTGCGTGGCGGACGCGTACACATGCTGCACGTGTGCACCAACGCCGGGATAGCTCGTATCGGCGACGGCCAGCAGATCCGCGGGTGGCGCGGAACGCTGTAGTGCGTCTCCGCCGCGCTCGCCATCGCCGTGGCAGCTCGTGCAGTTCGTCTGCCTGCGTGCGGCTTTGCCGAGGTCGCGGGCTTCCAGGCAGCCGGGCGGGCCGATGGCGAGCGCGCCGCTCAGCGCCCCGAGCAATGCCGCCCTCGACGACCAGCGGGTGCGTCGTTTCGGATGCTTCGACTCAGCCATGGCAGTACCGACACATCTGCTCGCCTGCGCCGCGCGCGCTACGCCAGCCCCGCGGGTGCGGATTGCCGCCGAAGCCGCCGACTTTGTGGCAGCGGATGCAATTGGTGAGCGGGCCCTGCTCGTGACAGCTGGCGCACGCGTAAATGTCACGGCGTGCCGCGGGCCCATGCAGACTCGGCGCACCCAGTGTAGAGCCGACCCAGCCCGGCGGATGCGGGTTTCTACCGTTCACGCGCGCACCGCTCACGCCGCGCGCCAGATGGCAGGACTCGCACGAGTCAGGCGTGTGGCAACGCGCGCAGCGCGCCGGTTGCGACGTAGCTTCCAGGGCGTGCCGGGTCAGAAAATCACCGCTGTGCACGAACGTGCGGGACACTCTTTCCGGACGCCGTCGCTCGAATGTCAGGTCCTGAGTAATGTCGTGGCAGTCGTTGCACTGCGCCTCGCTGTGGCAGGCGCCGCAGAGCTGTTGGTCGAGCGACGCAAGCTGTCCATGCCTGCGCATGAAGGTGCTGTCATGGCGCAGAAAGGTTTGAGGCATCGTCCGCCGCAGATCCTGGCTCGAGTGGCAGGGGGTGCACTCGCCGCGGTTCCACTCGGCCTCGTGTTCGTGGCAAGAGAAGCACTGGCTCATGGGCGGGATATTGGGTTGATTGGGACGCACTACACCCGCGTGACAGCCCACGCACTGCCCCTCGACGCCCTTCATGCGCAGATGCTGATCGTGGTCGAAGCGGATATTCCCGTAAGGGCGATCGGGTACGATTGCGAGCACGCGCCGCAGCTCGTGCGCATCGTCTCGGTGGCAGCGCGCGCACAGACGTTCGTCGGGCAGCTTGTGGACACGCTCACGCTGCGAGGGGGAATGGCAGGTGCTACAACTGAGGCACGCGCGTTGACCCGGCTTCCCACACTCGAGACCCACCAGATGAACGGCGTGCGGAAAGCGCGGAGGCGCCGCTGTTTCGCGGCAAGCTGCGATACACACCGCGACGCTCATCGCTAAAATCAGGATCACGCTGGCCGGCCAGGAGTTCTGCACGCTCACGGTGGCCCTCCGTGTCGGCTGAGATCGAAGTCTCCTCGCAGCTGCACCAGAGCCTGTGCATCGAGCTCCGCGTACGCGGAGCGCACGACCGAGGCTCCGCACAGGAACTCCAGTGGCTCGCTCGGCTTGAAGGACAACGTGCCGGCGAACACGCTCGAGGTTCGATAGCCACGGATCGCTTCGTCATAGAAGTACGTATAGACCTCGCCGGTCCCGCGGAGCTTGGGCAGGAGCTCGCGCGCCAGCGACGAGCGCAGGGAGTGATAGCCGTTGTCCGGCGCTTGAACGCGCGTGTAGGTGAAGCGCACGAGCGTGCGCCGGCTTTGCTCGAGCAGCCAGCGTGCCGTCACTTCGCCGCGCGCGCCGAGCTCGTCTTCTTCGTAGCGCTGGACGAAGCCGCCGCCGTCCAGGCTCATGCGCGACGTGGCGCGTGCGCTGAGCGTGCCGCCGAGCTCGTCGTACGCGTCCGAGCTGAATACGGAGAGCACGGATTGCCGCGACAAGAACAAGGCGGGCTCGGTGTGCAGATACTCGAGCGACACGTCGAGCTGCTCGGTGGCTCGTACGTCGGTCCACACGCGCGCGTCGGAAAAACGGCGAGCGTCGATTTCGAGGACGGCGTTGCCGCCCACGTCTGCACGCCGGGTGACGCGCCCGCGTGTGTCCAGGCCGAAACTGCGGCGACCGAGGCCGCCGGCGTCGCGCTGCTCCTGGAAGGACACGGCGCTTTGAAAGTCGCCCCAGTGGCCCTCGAGCCTCGCACCGGCGAGCGCGTTATCGACGCGATCGCGCTCCGTTACTGCGCCCTGCCCGCGCAGATCGGAGTCGGCAGCAGCGCCGAGATACGCGTAGTGGTGTCGGCTGTCCCAACGCGGGAGCACGGTGAGGCCCGCATAGGCCTCGGCGTGGAGGCCCGCTCCGAGCTCGAAGCCCGCGCGTGCGCCGTCGAAACGCGAATAGCGTGCGGCGCCCCCAACCACCTGCTGGCGGCCGATTCGGAGCAGAGCGGCGCCGTGGCGGTACCCCACGTTCGCGACCTGTACGTCCCCATCGAGCGTGGATTCGTACTCCCGCTCCCCGATCCAGAATCTGCCCCATAGGGAAAGCTCCACGTCCAGACTGTCTTGCCGCCAGCTCGTGTCCAGATCGCGCGCGCGCAGGCGTACGTATTGATAGAGCGGAGCAACTGTGTCGCTGGAAACGAGAGCCCCGTTGGGCCCCGGCAACAGGGCTCGGCCAAACAACTCGGCGTGCGTCTCGCTCTGCACCCACAGCTCGTAGTAGTCGCCGTCGGGCGCGCGCGGCTCGGCAGCGACGCGCCCGGCTCCCAAGAGCAAGCTCCACAGGAGCGCCTGTCTTTTCCCCAGCAGCATTTGACCCCACTCGGGGTCGGGTTTAGTCGACCCGGCGCAAGATCGAAATGCGCGGTGCAGGATCACCGTCCGCGCGTAAATCCGCACTTTCGAGCGCCGTGGCAGATGTGCCGAGCGTGTTGTCTAGCCACGCTCGATCGCGCGCGCCTGCGTTGCTTGCGCTCGATTTGCCCGTGTAAGCAGGCGCGCTCCTGGGGCGCAGCTTTTGCACCTGCCCAGCCCATGAAAGCCCTCACCTACCGCGCGCCATCTACCATGAAGGTGGCGACCAAACCCGATCCGCGCATCGAACATCCGAACGACATCGTGTTGCGCGTCACCCGATCTGCGATTTGCGGGTCGGATCTACATCTCTATCACGGCCTCGTGCCCGATACCCGAGTCGGCTCCACCTTCGGTCACGAGTTTGCGGGCGTCGTCGAAGAGGTCGGCCCGGAGGTCACCTCGCTGCAGCGCGGCGATCGCGTGGTCGTCCCGTTCAATATCGCATGCGGAACCTGCTTCTTCTGCCAACGGGAGCTCACGGGCCTGTGCGACAACTCGAATCCTTCCTCGGACATGGTCGGCGGGGTGTACGGCTACTCACACACCACGGGTGGCTTCGACGGGGGCCAAGCCGAGTACGTGCGGGTGCCCTACGCAGACGTGGGACCCATGAAAATCCCCGGCGACATGCACGAGGAGGACGTGCTCTTCCTGTCGGACATTTTACCTACGGGCTATCAAGCAGCGGAAATGGGCGGGATCTCCGAAGGCGACACGGTCTGCGTCTTCGGCGCTGGGCCGGTCGGCCTCATGACCATGCAGTCAGCGTGGCTGATGGGGGCGGGCCGCGTGATCGCCGTGGATCACCTCGACTACCGGCTCGAGTTTGCGCGCCGCTTCGCGAACGTCGAAACGCTCGACTTCGATCAGGAGGGACGCGTGGACGTAGTGGGCCGCCTCAAGACGCTCACGGACGGCCGCGGGCCGGACATCTGTATCGATGCCGTGGGCTGTGAAGCGTCCGGCTCGTTCATGCAAAAAGCCCTGGGTCTTGCCATGCTGCAAGCCGGAGCTGCCACCGTCATCGATTGGTCCATCAACGCGGTCCGCAAGGGTGGAACGGTCGTGCTGATCGGCGTTTATGGTCCACCCTGGAATCTGGTGCCGATGGGTACCGCGATGAACAAGGGGCTGACGATCCGCGCCGGGCAGTGCAACGTCAAACGCTACATGCCGCACCTGCTCGAGCACATCCGCAACGGTCGCATAACTCCGAAAGCCATCATTTCGCACCGCGTGGCGCTGGAAGACGGGCCCGACGCGTAT
Organism: Polyangiaceae bacterium; assembly: GCA_035318565.1. Classification (GTDB taxonomy): domain Bacteria; phylum Myxococcota_A; class Polyangia; order Polyangiales; family Polyangiaceae; genus DATDJP01. The sequence continues at coordinate 2,684 of DATHEN010000863.1, read as the reverse complement.
CGCATCTTCGCCCGCAAACAGGACGAGTGCATCAAGTGCGTGCTGGTACCCCAAGCCGCGTGACAAGCAAACCGATCAAAAGAGCGAGGTCATAGAATGGCAACCATGCAACGAGGAAATGGCTGGGGAGTCGATCGACGTCTGGAAGACCGACCGGGCGTACCGAAAGAGGCGGATCCGCCGCGCGTCGTCGGCAATGCGCACTGGAACGTACCCGAGCCTCAAGCCACGCCGCGCGCGTCACTCGTCAGTCCGACGCGGCCGCTCACACCGGTGTACTCGTCAGCGTGCCCAGCGCGCGGCGTAAGCGGCATGATCCGGCGCGCGGCGTATCACTATCCCGAGTACCGTTCGCGCCGCTGGCTGATGCTCATGCTGGCCGATCGGGTCGACGTGCTGGAGCACAATGTCCCGCGCACGGCTTGGCTGCTCGGCGGGCTCGGCGCTGCTGCACTGCTTTGGCTCGCGGTCCGACCGGGCGCGCGCCGCACGCTGCCGGCGCGCGGCAGGCGGCTGATCGAACGCAGCGCGGCAGGCGCTGCGCGCGCACGCCAGCGCCTGCAGACGGCGTGACCGAATAATTCCCTCCTGCAGACGTCGATGTCCGGCGCGAGCGGCTGGCCAACTGGATCTTTCGCGTGTAAAGATTCGCCAGCCGCCGCTCGCGCGAGCGCGCGGCCAAAAAAAGGAGAAGTGCCGATGTCACGTCTGCCCTGGCTCAGGATGCGCAAGAAGACCGATCCCGAGTTGCCCCTGACGCCACCCGTTCGGCTCGGTAACTTCTCGAACGGCGAATTTTTTCACGAGCAGACTCCGCTCGAGCGCAAAATCGAGCGCGAGATCCTGATGCAAGCGGACGAGAAGGCGCGCAAGCTCGGCATGGACCGTCGCGACTTCTTGGCGAGCGCAATGGGCATGGCCACGTCACTTTCCGTGATCAACCTCGCTAGCTCGTGTTCGTCGAACGGCGGCTCGGGGAGCGGAGGCGCTGGCGGAGGCGCCGGCAGCGGAGGTTCTGACGGCGGCTACAACGTCCCACCGGATGCGACCACGAACTGCGAGCTGGCCGAAGACATCCTCAACGGCAAGGGCGAGTTCATCTTCGACATCCAGACCCACCACATCGAACGCGAGGGCGAGTGGCGCGAGACCAACCCGCTGGCCGGTGAAGCGCTCGCCAATTTCTTCGCGCGGTTCAACGGCTGCGCCGACGCGGCGGACAAGACGATCTGCATCGACGCGCAGGCCTACCTGGAGCGCATCTTTCTGAACAGCGACACCACGATCGCCGTGCTCTCCGGTTTTCCAACGGCGCTATGCACCCCGGACCGGACGACCGGCTGCGGCAACCCGATCGACAACGACGCCATGGCTCGCTCCGTGGAGCGCTTCAACGCTATCGCTCGCAGTCAGCGAGTCATCAATCACTGCCAGGTGAACCCCACGGATCGCCTCGATCTACAGCTCGCGATCATGGAGCGCGTGAAGGCCGAGCACGGCGTGGCGGGCTGGAAAACGTACCCCGAATGGGGTCCCACCGGCAGCGGCTGGCTGATGACCGATCCGAACTCCGGAATCCCGATGATCGAGAAGGCGCGCGAGCTCGGCGTGAAGGTCATCTGCATGCACAAGGGCATCGTCTTCCCGGGCTGGGACTACGCGGCCAGCGACCCGGCGGACGTCGGCGAGGTGGCCAAGCGCTATCCGGATACACATTTCATCGTGTACCACTCCGCGATCGAGATGAACCCTACTCCCGCGCAGGAAGGCGCGTACAACGCCAGCAACACCGCGGGCACGGATCGCCTGGTGCGTACCGTCGAGCAGAACAACCTGAAGGGCAAGAACGTGTACGCCGAGCTCGGCAGCGTCTGGGCACAGGTGTTCCTGAATCCCGAAATGGCCCAGCACGTGATCGGCAAGCTGCTCAAATACCTGGGCGAAGACAACGTGCTCTGGGGCTCTGAGAGCATCTGGCTCGGCTCTCCGCAGTGGCAAATCGACGCTTTTCGCCGCTTCGAAATCTCGCAGGCATTTCAGGATACGTACGGCTATCCGGCGCTCACTGCTGAGCTCAAGAAGAAGATCTTCGGGCTCAGCGCGGCCAAGGTCTACGGCATCGATCCCGAAGCGGTGCGCTGCAAGGTGAAGCAAACGACCCTGGCGCGCTTGAAGGAAGAAATGGACGGCGAGCTCGGCACACGCAGATGGACGTTCCAACAGATGGGCGGCCCGCGCACGCGGCGCGAGTTCATGAATCTGGCACGCGTGACCGGCGGCAAGCCGGGCTGAGCTCTCGCAAATCCGCGCGCTGGCGGAGCGGTCAGCACGCGGCCGTTGCGGAGTGCCGTGCCAAGAATTCCAGCACGAGCTCGCTCAGTCGTTCTGGCTTCTCCCACATCGGCATGTGGCCGCAGTCTTCGAGGATCTCTAGCCGGGCGTTCGGGATACGGCCGGCCAGGGCGCGGCCGTTGCCGTCGGGAATCAGCGTGTCACTGTCCCCGTGTACGACGAGCGTGGGATGCTGGATTTGCTGGACACGCTCGGCGCGATCGCTGTCCATAATCGCCTGAAGTTGAGCGCCGAATGCGCGGCGCGGCGTAGGCTGCTCCAGCGCATAGCGAACCAGCGTTTCGATCGCGTCGGGGTTCCGCTCAGCGAAGCCGGGCGCTGTGAGCACGTGC
>DATHEN010000862.1:0-6590 GCA_035318565.1 Polyangiaceae bacterium | reverse complement strand
GTAGATCGCCGTGCGCAGGCTCGGCCTGAAGCGCGCGATCTCGTCGGCCCAGTTGTAGACCACGCTCTTCGGACACACGACGAGTGCGCGACCGCGCAGCGCGCAGATGGTCTGCAAAGTCTTACCGAGACCCATGTCGTCCGCCAGAACCGCGCCGAGCTCGGTTTCGCGCAGGAAGATCAACCAGGAGACACCCTGCTGCTGATACGGCCGCAGCTCGGCATGTACTCCCGCGGGCAACTCGGCGTGAGGAATGCCCTGAAAATCGCCGAGCAACGGCGCTAGCTTGTCGAGACCCGCAGGCACCGGCGCGTTCAGGTCTCGGCACAGCTCGCCGAGCTCGGGCAGAGCGCTCTTGGCGAGCTTCTTTTGCGCGTCGCGTGCAGCGAGCAGATCGGCGACGCGCTGGCCATGCTCGCGCAACCAGTCCGCGGGCAGCGGGGCCCATCCACCGTCACTGAGCGGCACCAAATCGAGACCATCACGCCAGGCGCGCATCACCGTGGCCGCTTCGGCGCGCGCCTTGCTCGGTCCGCCATCGGCGGAGTCGCGCTCGAAAATCACGTCGAACTGGCCGTCGTCCCAGGCGACACGCGCGGTGAGCGACTGCGCCTCGAATCCGGCCGCCTGACTCGCCTCGCCTTTTTGACGCTGCCACGCACGCAGCCTGCTGGCGAAACGCAGCGCCTCTTGACCGTCGAGATCGACACGCCGTCCGGGCACGAGGTTCAGTGAGCCCCGCAGATCCTGAAGCAGCTTGCGCTCGGCATCGAGATCGCGAATCGGCACGTCCTTTCCGAACGCGGTGACCGAGTTGCCGTCCACTCGTGCAATCGGCGGGTCGCCGTAGACGAGCAGAGGGAGCACGGACAGCGTGTGGCCTTGATGCGAGAGATCGAGCGCGATGCGCGGCGCCACGTGCTTCTTCTTGCGCGGCAGCTTTCGCGTCGTGACGTGCAGCGGGTATTTTTTCTCTAGCTCGGGCAGCACGCGCGTCACGAGCTCGGTCTCTTCGGCGCGAGAAAACGCGCGCACGAGCGGCAGCCGTTCCAGGAAATGCCCGGTCATCGCGCCGTCCGCGATCGGCCGCAGCACGCCGGCCACGCGCACCACACCCATCGCGACGATCTCGGCGATGGCAGGCTCCTGTTCGAGGCGCAGGACGAACCCGCCGCCCGGCGCGTCCTCCACCACGGCCCGCGGGGTCACCGCTTCGCCCGAGACCTGCGCAGGCTCGCCCAAAAACGTCACATCCCCGCCCTTCGACAAAGCCTCGAACAATTCGCGCGTTCGGCCGAGCGGGACGACGTCGCGCTGCGCAGAGCCGAGAATGCGATCGACGAGCAGATCTTCGTGCGTCGGGTTCAGGCCGCGAGCGAGCCGTCCGCGCGCGCTATCCAGCGCCAGATTGCCCGTAAAGCGTGCGGGGGCGCCCTCGGCGCGCACCACGAAGCGCTCGAGGGTCAGCAGGCGATCTTTCTTGCCGAACGCGTAGCGGAGCCGCGCCGGCGTGGCGGGCTCGTCGTTTTCCGGCGTGGCCGGCGCAGATCCGTCCAGGCCCTGCGAGCTGGCTATCGCCGCCGCGGCGACGTGGGCGCACGGGTCGAGCTTGCCGCCACAGTCGCACGTCCACTCCAGCTCTTGCAGATAGAGCGTGACGGTCGGCGCGACCAGGTGGCCGCTGGCGCGGACGCGCAGCGTGAGCTCCGTCTGGGAGGTGCCGGCGCGGCTGACGGCGCTCGCGCGAGCAAGCTTCACACCTTGCGACCAGATCGCGGGCAGACTTGCCTTTCGAACAGCCTCCAGTAGCTCTTGCATGCGAGATCGACGGCGTCCGCGAGAGAACGCGTTACTTCGAGATCCCTTCTTTACTTACGACGCGGCTCTTCGAGTGAGCCGTGTTTCTCGAGGAAGTCTTCGTAGCTACCCGTCCAGTCGACCAATCCGGCCGATGTGAACGCAAACAGCCGCGTCGCGAAGCTGGCGATCAAGTCGCGATCGTGCGTGACCACGAAGGCCGTGCCTTCGTACTTCGAGAGCGCGTCGCCCAGCGCCAAGATCGACTCGAGGTCCAGGTGATTGGTCGGCTCGTCCAGCACGAGCACGTTGTCCTTGGTCAGCATCAACTTGCAGAACATCAGCCGTACCGCCTCGCCGCCGGACAGCGCCGCCGTGGGTTTCAGGCCTTCTTCACCCTTGAACAGCATCTTGCCGAGCAAGCCGCGGATGTCCTGAGCGCTCGCGTTCGGATCGAACGAGTAGAGCCAGTCGTAAGCCGTGGTGCCCGTCTGGATGCTCTCACGATTGTCTTGCGCGAGATAGCCTATGCTGGCCGCCTGACTCCACGAGATGCTGCCCGAGTCGGGAGCGACCTCGTTCATCAACATGCGGCACAGGGTGGTCTTGCCGACGCCGCTGCGGCCGATGATGGCCACCTTCTCGCCCTTGGTGACGAGCGCGTTGAAACCATCGCAGATCGTGACGCCCGGCCAGCGCTTGCTCAACATCTCGATGGTCAAGGTCTGCTTACCCGAGGGCTTCTTGACACCGAACTGGATGAACGGCCGCTCGATGTTCGACTTCTTCAGATCGGCGAGCTGCAGGCGATCGATCTGCTTTTTGCGGCTCTGCACCTGTGAGGCGCGCGTACCGGCGGAGAAGCGCGCCACGAAATCCTGGAGCTGATCGATCTTCTTCTTACGCTCCGCGTTCTCCTGCTCGACCTTGCCGCGAACCTGACCCTTGGCACGCACCATGTCGTTGTAGCCGCCCGAATACGTGATGATGGTCTCGTAGTCGATGTCCGCGATGTGCGTGCAAATCTCGTTCAGGAAGTGACGATCGTGAGAGATGGTGATCAGCACGCCCTGGTATTTGCACAAGAAGTTCTCGAGCCAGCGAATGCTGTCGATGTCCAGGTTGTTCGTGGGCTCGTCGAGCAGCAGCGCTTCCGGGTTGCCGAACAAGGCCTGGGCCAGGAGCACGCGCAGCTTGTAGCCACCGGGCAGCTCCTTCATGGGCCTGTCGTGCAACTCCTCGCCGATACCGAGGCCCGAGAGCAGCTCGGCGGCGTCGGATTCCGCGCTGTAGCCGTCCTCCTCTGCGATGACGCACTCCAGCTCTCCGAGGCGGGTGCCCTCTTCGTCCGAAATATTTTCGTGGCCGAGCAGCGCGTTTTTTTCAGCCATCGCCTCCCAGAGGCGCGCGTTGCCCATCAAGACGACCGAGAGCGGCGGGAACTGCTCGAACGCAAACTGGTCCTGCTTCAGCACCGAGGTCTTCTTCGGCCGTGAGACGTAGCCGCTGTCGGGCTCGAGGTCCCCGGCCAAAATCTTCAGAAACGTGGACTTTCCGGCGCCGTTCGGACCGGTCAAGCCGTAGCGCCGGCCCTCGCTGAAGCTGACAGCAACTTCCTGGAACAGGCGCTTGGTGCCGTACGCCTTGCTGACGTCTTGAACCTGAATGGACGACATGGGACGCGCTTCCTAGCAGCTTTTGGCAAATGTGCCGCTAGCTCACGCGACAAGGCCAGGATTTCAGCGGGTTTTTTGGCCGACTCCCGCGCTGCCCCGGCCCTCGCGCGCGTAGCGTCCGCCCCCCAGCGCGCGATAGTCGAACGCCCGCACCAGCGCCGGCAGGTGCTCGCGCGCGCAGTCCAATTTGTTCGCGAGTACCGCCGGCGGCCGGAACGGACCCCGCCGAGCACAACGTTCGAGCAAGGCTTCGACGCGTTCCACGACGTCGGCCCGCAGGGCCAGCGGTCCAAACACCGGATATCCCATGGCTGCGTAGGCTTCGTTCGAGCTTCGTGCCGGCACGGCCAACGAAGGCGCTCCGTTCGGCAGCGCTAGCAGCTGACCGGTATGAGCGAGCCACAACGCCAAACGCCAGCGGATACGCTGCGTCTCGAGCATGGCAGGCACGTACACGACTCGCCGAGCGAGACACACTCCGCCCTCGTCGAGCGCCGCTCGGTCAGCGGCTGTCAGCGCCGCGAGTTGCTCCGCTGCCTGAACGGCTCGCAGCGTGCCCATGCCGTGTTCCAGCTGATAGACGAGACCCCGGCCCGCGGGCGAAAGCTCCGAGAGCGCCTGTGCGCGCAGCGCTGCACAGAGCTCGCTGACCACGTCGCGGGCGTAAGCCAAGAGCCTGCGCTGCACGCGCGAGCGAGCTCCAGCGCCGAGGTCATCGAGCAGCAGCGTGACCTCGGGTCGCAGGAGATCCGTGCCGCGAGTAAGCCGCGCAAGCACCTCGCCGTCTGCGTGGATGCGCGCCTTTTCGTCGAGGGTGAAGGACTCGTGCGGCGCAGCGATCAGGGCTTCGAGCCAATCCGCTGCTCCGGCTGCGGGCGCCGTGGCCGGGTGCTTGCGCAAGAGCTCGTCGCGCAGGGACAGCAGCTGCGCAAAGGGGTGCTCGAGATCGGTGGCGCTTTCGTCCTCCGCGGGCGATGCCCGTGAACGCGCGCGCGCACGGAGGGTTTTGGCGGTGGCCACGCGATCGACGAAACGCGCGACCAGGCGCTCGTGCAGGGCGTCGCTCAGTCGGTCCTCTATGCTGCGTGTCTGCTCACACCACGCGGCGCGGTCCTCGATCCAGTCGGGCTGATTGCTGATGTACGTCCAGGTGCGGATGAACGCCAGCCGCGCGAGCAAGCTGTCGACGTCGCCCTCGGTGTCGTTCAGCTTGCGGATGCGTGGTGCCGCCCAATCAGAGGGAATTCGGCCCGCCTTTCCCGAAAGCTGTAGGAACAGCTCGCCCAGCATGCTCGCGTGGTAATCGAGCAAGAGCCCGCGATAGTCCGGAATCCGGCAGACTTCCCACAACAACTGCACGTGCTCGCGGCCCTGCACGCGGCTTCTAATCTCGTCTTTCTTGGCGAGCTCACGCAGCGCGGCGAAGTCCTCCGCTCCCTCGCTCACGCGCAGCCGCAACGACGGCGAGCGCACGCAGAGCGACGCCATCAGCGCCTCGATGCTGGAAAAATCGAGATCCGCATTGCGCCACCAGAGCGTGCGTTGCGCGGGGAAATGATGATTCTCGATGGCTCGTTCGATGGGTACGGGCAGGCGTGCGACCGGCGCCAGGGTGCCGAAGCTGCCGTCGTTCAAGTAACGCCCGGCGCGGCCGGCAATTTGCGCGAGCTCCGCGGCTTCGAGCGGTCGCGCTTCTCGGCCGTCGAACTTTCTGACGTCAGCGAAGGCGACGTGCAGGATGTCCAGGTTGAGTCCCATGCCGATCGCGTCCGTGGCGACCAGGTGGTTGACCTCACCGGCCTGGTAGAGAGACACCTGAGCGTTCCGCGCGCGCGGGCTCAACGCGCCCAGCACCACGGCGGCGCCGCCGTGTTTCCGTCGAATGCGTTCCGCGAGCTCGTATACGCGCGCTGCCGAGAATGCCACCACGGCGCTGCGCGCCGGAAGTGCGGCGAGTGTCGTCTCGCCGCTGGAGCGCAGCCGTGAAAATCGGGGGTGGCTTTGAATACGCGCCGTGGGGACGACCTCACGCAGCACGTCCCCCATGCTGTGCGATCCCAAAAACCAGGTCTCCAGCGTGCCACGTGCCCGCAGCAAGCGTTCGGTGAAGACGTGCCCGCGCTCGCGGTGCGCCGCGAGTTGAACCTCGTCGACCGCCAGGAACGCGACCTCACGTTCGACGGGCATGGCTTCGACCGTGCAAATCCAGTAGCGCGCCCGCTCCGGAATCCGCTTCTCCTCGCCCGTTACGAGCGCAACCTCACGTTCACCCAGACGTGCGGTAACGCGATCGTAGACCTCGCGCGCCAAGAGGCGCAGCGGCAGCCCGATCATACCGCTCGGATGCTCCAGCATGCGTTCGATCGCTCGGTGCGTCTTACCCGTGTTGGTTGGCCCCAGTAGGGCAGTGACCGAAGCGACCGCGGCGGTACCGGAACTCGCCATCGCCGCTACCCTAGATCATGAGGCATGTTTAGCCACTCTCCTGAATGCGGGAGCGCCGAACCCCACCAACAGCCGCAGATATGTGGTGCCGGCGCTCGACATGCGCCTCGCGTCCTGACGGAGAAACAGAGCACGTGCGCGCTCATTTCTCCGACCGACCGCCTGACCTTGGCGAAGCAGAGGGTTTGCGGCATATGCCATCTCTCATGCCTTCGATGCCTCACTTGGGCGCCTCGGCGCCCTCCGCGCTCCGAGACTCGATCACCATGAGCTACCTGAAGCGCATCCTCACGGCGCGGGTGTACGACGTCGCCATCGAGTCTCCGCTCGAGCTGGCGCCGAGCCTGTCGCAGCGCGTGAACAACTCGGTCTACCTGAAGCGCGAGGACGAGCAACCCGTGTTCAGCTTCAAGCTGCGCGGGGCCTACAACAAGATGGTGCAGATGACTCCCGCGGAGCGGCAGCGCGGCGTGATCGCCGCCTCAGCCGGGAATCACGCCCAGGGGGTTGCGCTGGCCGCCAGGCGGCTGGGGTGCCGGGCGACGATCGTGATGCCGGTGACGACTCCTGAGCTCAAGATCGAGGCGGTGCGTGCGCTGGGAGCCGAAGTCGTCCTGGTCGGCAACAGCTATTCCGACGCTCACGAGCACGCCCGTGAGCTCGAGGCCGCAC
>DATHEN010000861.1:0-4371 GCA_035318565.1 Polyangiaceae bacterium | reverse complement strand
CCACGTGCTGCCCACGGGCGGCGCGGCGCGCTACGGAGCGCCGCTCGGCGTGTACGACTTCGTCTCGCGCAGCTCGCTCATCTCGTACGAATGGGACGCGCTGGCGGAACAAGCCGAATCCATCACGACGCTCGCGCGCTGCGAAGGCCTCGAAGCGCACGCCCGCGCCGTCGATGTACGGCTGGCGTCACGTCGCGGCAAAACGTAGCCCCACTGCGCCCTGCCGTTTCTGTCGGGCTGTGTTGGTCTGCTAGCTTCCTTAGCCGCCAAGCCGCCGAAGAACGCCAAGATCAGCGCCATCAGATTTCTTGGGGTTTTGCTTTGTGCGTCGCTTCTCGGATCCAAAAACGTTCGTCTGCGGCGACCGAGGAATCCATTCTGCTGTGTACCTTTGCCGCCACGACCGCAAGCGCGCCACCTCTCGCCAGGGGATTAGGTTTGGTTTGCGCCGCTTGGCGGCGCACAAACGACGAACCGCACACGCTTCGTTTGATCGACGCTCCAACCCGCGCAGTGTTCAACCCAATACCAATAGGGAACTCGCGTCGTTTGATCGACGTGCTGAGCGGCACAGTGCTCAACCCCAAAATCTGGTGGCGGCTGTCTTGGCGTTCTTCGGCGGCTTGGCGGCAAAGGAACGTGCCAGCAGTCCACAGCGCTCCAGGCCCGAGGGGCGGCTCCGAGCGCCAGTGCCGTGAGTCAGCGGCTGCCGGCGGCGAGGTAGCCGCGCTTGATGAGCGACGAGACGACTTCGGCGATTTCGAGGTCGGTGAGCGCGGTGCGATCGAGCAGTGCCTCGAAGCTCGGTGAATTGAGCGCTTGCTGCAGCACGTCCAGGTGCTTCGGTTCGAGCTCGTGCAGCGGTGCCTCGAGCGGCGTACGGAGCGTCAGGCGCGATTCGAGCGACGGGAGCTTCGGCATGAGCACGGCCATCTCGTCCTGTTGGCGGAAGCCTTCCATGAGCACTTCCTGCGCCGTGATATCGAGCGGCTTTTCGAAGGTCTTGACTTCCGGCGGGTCGAGCTCGAACAGCCCGAACTTCCACGTCAGCATGCGGTACATCGACTTGAGCGGCGGCAGCCGGCTCTGATCTTCGATGACAGCGAAGTGAATTCGACCCTCTTTCAAATAGATGCGACCGATGTGCGCCTCGGTCCGGAGCACGAGCACGCCATTTTTGCGTGATGTTCCGAACAGCTGCAGCAAGTCCGGGAGAGGAATCTCTTCCAGATTCCCGGTCATGCGCGGCGCTTCGTTCGGTTCCCATTGACCGCCGCGCTGGCGCGCGGTCACGCGGCGCACCGCCACCGATTCCAGGTTCTGACGAACGCTGCCGTCGTCCCCACCCAAGGCCACGACCTTCAGAATGCTGGTGCCAATCAGCACCCGGTCACCCTCTTTGAGCTGGGCCTTCTGCACTTTCTCGCCGTTCACGAAGGTGCCGTTCGTGGAACCGAGGTCTTCGATGGAGATTACGCCCCCGCGCATCTTGATGTGCGCGTGGCGTCGCGAGACCATTTCCTCCACGAGGACCATGTCCAGATCGCTCGATCGGCCGATGATGATGTCCTGGCCGTCGTCGATCGGAAACTCACCCCCCTGGTACTTGCCAGAAATGAACCGCAAAGCGAGGTGGGTTCGAGAGGGCCCCGCCTGCGAGCCGCTGGGGTTCGGCGCAAGTCTGTCAGGCATTGAGCTTACAGGGGGAACCCACGAAACCCATGGCGGGTGAAGCCCCGACGCCAGGAGTGGGGAGAAAAAAAGAATAGGCCCTGGGAAATGACCCGGTCAAGCGCCGTGCACTCGATGGGGCGGAATTGCGTAGCCCAATTCATGCGGGCTTTGCCTCCGGGTGCCCAGCCGCCGCGGGGGCGTCAGCATCCGGTTGGGGAGTCTTGATGGGCTGAGCCGCGGGGATGGGGCGGGGAGAAGCGATGGGATCGCTGACCACGGGCAACACGACCGTGAAAATAGATCCTGCCCCAGGCTGTGACGAGACCTCGATACGACCTCCCATTTCTTCGATCATCCGTTGACTGATTGCCAGACCGAGCCCCGTCCCTTTGTGCTTCGTGGTGAAGAACGGCACGAACAAGTTTTTCAGTACCGAAGGCCCGATGCCGGGCCCGACGTCACGCACCGAAATCTCGACCCAATCACTCCCGGCCCACGCCGGCCCTCCACTATAGCCCGGGTGACGGCCCTTTCGCTCACGCGTCCCTACGGTCACCTGACCGGCGCCGTTCATGGCGTCCATTGCGTTTTTTATCAGATTCATCAGGACTTGTCGGAGCTGCTCGGCATCGGCCCGAACCATGGGCAAGCCCGCGCCGAGCTCGGTGTTCAACGTGCAGCCCCGATCCCGCTCTGAAGCGAGCACTCGGAGCGTGCCTCGCACCACGAGGTTCACGTCTACCGCGCCTGGATTGCCCTTCGAGGGCCGAGCATAGTCGAGCACCGATCCGACGACACGATCCAAGCGATCCACCTCTTCCAGAATGATGGCGACGAATTCGCCGGCGCTGGGATCCAGGCTGGAATGCTCGGGCTCGCTCAAGAGCTGGGCCGCGCCCTTTATCGCACCAAGTGGGTTTTTCACCTCATGCGCCAGGCCCGCGGCCATCTGCCCCAGGGCCGCCAGGCGATCGCGCTCCTGCATGCGCCGGTACTGATGTGAGTTCTCCACGACCACGCCGATTTGCACGGCGAGCGACTCCAGCACCGCGACTTCGTCGGGCGAAAAGGCGTCCCGCACCCGGTCGTCCATCAAAAGCAGCATGCCAGAGAGCTCTTGGTCCTCGCCGTGAATGCCCAGGGCGAGCCCATCCTTGAACGGTCCGAGCACCTCCGCGGCCGCGACCACCCTCCCCTCCACCTCGGCCTCGCGAGTCCAGCCCGTGCGGCGCCGCTCGGCGAGCTCGCGCTGGATCTCCTCGAAGACGATGGACGCGCTTCCACTCAGGCGCTCGATGAAAGGGCGCGCGGTGGCGCCGTCGATGCGTGGCGGTGCCGCTGGCCCGAAACAAAGCCCGAGCACGAAGTCGGAACCGGCCGGCTCGCGCAGGTAGAAGGCACCCGCCGTGGCACGCCGCGATTCCTCGAGGGCCGACAACACGACGTGCTGAAGCTCGCCCACCTCGAGTACGTGAACGAGCTGAGCCCGAGCCTTCACGACGGCGCGCTCGATATCCACGCGCTCGCGAAAGAACACTTTGTGGATGTAGCCCTCCACCTTTTCGCGCAGCGGTTCGAACAGCACCAGGATCACGATCGCCGCCAGGATGGCGCCCAGGTACATGGTGTCGAAGCCGCCGAATAACACCACGAACACGTAGAAGATGCCGGCCAGGCAAAACGCCAGCGCCGTGGACACCAGCAGCTGCCCCAGGATGTCGTACAGGTCGACCAGACGTTCGCGGGTCAGCGACTCGGCCAGGATGAACAGAAAGACGATGCTCAGCACGGCGCCGACTGGCGGGAGCGGCGCACCGATGAACCACAAGAAGTCCGCGAGCGTGAACGCGGCCGCGGCGGCGCCGATCAGCACGAGAAATCTCACGCGCCGCTGCGTGGCTCGGGATCGACTGCGTTCACCGCGTAGAGCGAGGGACCAGAGCCCCGCCGCGATCAGGCCGAACACGTACAAGAACACGGCACCGCGCACCCAGCCGTGCTGATGCTGCGGTGACAGCACCAGCACGAGCATCGGCAGCATCAGGATGAACGCAACGCGTGCCAGCGCGGAGCGGCGCTGTTCGAGCGGCACGATGGCCTCGAACAGGTGCAGCGCGAACTGCGGCAGGAGCACTGCGAGCACGGCCGTGAAGCGCGCCCACACGTCGGCGCGCACCCACTGGTACATCCACTGAGCCAGGTACCAGAGGCCGATATCCCCTGCGAATGCCGCGAAAAACAGCTGAGGCCGGCGGGTGCGTCCGCGCAGCAGGATGGACACGGCGATCGCCAGGGCCAACGCCCCACAGAACAGCGACGTGCGCGTGCGTAGATCCACGGCGACAAGGTAGCGGGGTACCCCCAGTGGATCAAACTTGCCCGCGAAGTTCCCGCTGTTTTGCGGTGAAAGTCGCTCGGGCTACGCGACCGCTCGCCCTTCGGGCTCGTCTCGCTCCAATCAGGAAAGACGTCGCCGTTTGCGGAGCTCGTCACCGATTTGAAGGAGCGCCGCCGCCCGAGCCTCTTTCAGCGCCCGCGCCAGAGGCAACTGCGCCTCGGCACACGCTACGTAAAGAGGAAGAAGATCGGGGGTGGCTCGTTCGAGGGCCGAGAGATGCGCGCGCACGGTGCTCGCGTCCCCACGGCGAATCGGTCCGGTCAGGGCCTCTGGCGTGCCCAGGCGCGTGACGTTCTCGG
>DATHEN010000860.1:0-2898 GCA_035318565.1 Polyangiaceae bacterium | reverse complement strand
CTCTCGCCGGACTCGTGGGTGGGCTCACTGGCGCCGTGGCCGTCGGCTGTGCCTGCCCTAGCCAGGAAGGCTGGCACCTGTGGCTGGCGCACGGGCTCACCGTGGTCGCATTGGTTTGTCTGGGCGGTCTGGTGGGCCGTCGTTGGCTCGCGCCGTAAATGCGCATTTACCTGCGTTACGCTCTGTTCTTCGCGGCTGCCGTGGCGCTGGCCATGCTGCTGATGCCACGCCGCTCGGGGCCGAAGGTCGGCGAGTCCGCCAAGCCCATCGACCTACCACTGGTGACCGGCAGCTCACGTTTCTCGCTGGCTGAAAACAAGGGCCAACCGTTGGTGGTCGAAGCGTTTGCGAGCTGGTGTTCCGCCTGCCGGAGCGCCGCTCCCACACTCGCCGCCGCCTCACGCGCCAGGCGCGCGCGGCCGGTGCGTTTCATCGGTGTGAGCGTGGATGACTCGCCCGAACGAGCGCGGCAGGCCAAAGAGGAGTGGCGGATCCCGTACGATATCGCGCTCGACGACGGACGCTTTTCGAAGGACTACGCCGTTCGCCTCTTGCCCACGCTCGTCGTCATCGACGCCGAGGGACGGGTGCGGCGCGTGTCGAGCGGGCGGCCGAGCGCGGCCGAGCTGGAAAGCTGGCTCGGCGAAGTCGGCGCCGAACGCCTCTGAGCCGCTCCGGTACGCGCGTCAGGGCGCGGGCTTCTGCGCCGTGTCTGCCGTGCGCTCCACGGCCTTCCAGATTGCGCCGTCGGGTTCCATACGCAGGATCAGGGTCTTCGAGCCGTCGGGCAGGGTGCTGATCACACGCACGAGCGCGGACGTGCTGTCCTGACTCAGAAGCACGCCACGAGTGAGTACTTTGGAAGCCAGGTCGTCGTGCTTTTTCTTGCACGCGGCTTCATCCGAGCTGCAGGCCTTCTGCTTCTCTTGCTTCAGCTCTTCTGCAACCGCTGCCTTGCTGAGCTCGAGGGCGCCTGCAAAGTCATACGTGGCCCAGCGCTGCCCGACTTCCATGGCCGCGTCTTTGGGCGTGCGCGCCAGCGCCGCGGTGCTGAGCTCCGGTGCCTTCTTGGGCGCATCGCCCTTGTAATTGCAGGCCAGCCGAGCGCTGCCCCACATCACGAGCGTTGCGCTGGTCATGACACCCAGCAGCCACAGTGTCAGTGGCTTCGGTGAGTCGATCTCCTCTTCCGTGCGCGGGATGGGGCGCTTCTGCTTGGGGCGCCGCCGTTTGCGCGCCGCGGCCGTTCGCTTGGGCCGTTCGGAAGCGGGCTCGGTCGCCGCCGGCTTCGGCTCCCGCTCGGCGGGTGCGGCTTCGCTGTCCGGCTCCTCGCTATCGGGTTCTGATTGGGACGTTCCGGCGTCCGGGTCCTTCGGCATGGGGCGGGAGCATTCACGCCTTCATTGCGCCGTGCAACCGCTTTCCGGGCGCGCGGCATCCAAAAAATCTGCAACCGGGCGGCCCCGCTGCTCGATACATCCAGCAATGCCGGGTTCATTCCGTCGAAGCTGTCTTCTTCTGGCGCTGGTCCTAGGGGCGGCAGGCTGCAGCGCCACCGCGCCATTGCCGCCCCAGGCCAGCGCACTCAACCGCGCTGGCGCAGAAGCGCTGGCGCAAGGCGACTTGGACACGGCGGAAGCTCGGCTCTCGGTGGCCCTCGAGTACAACGCGAGTTTCGTGGAAGCCCTCACCAACCTCGGCTTGGTCGAGGTGCAGCGCGGAAACTTCGGGCGCGCCCTCGAGTTGCTCGAGCGGGCTCGCCGCATCAATGCGGACATAGCGCAGCCTCACCATGCGCTCGGTGTGCTGCGCGAGCGCGAAGGCAGAGCCGATCTGGCCTCGCGCCACTATCAGGACGCCCTGCGCGTGGACCCCGGCTTCGCTCCGGCGCGCGCGAACTACGCGCGCATGCTCTTCGCCGCCGGGATGCTCGAGCACGCGCGCACGCAGTTCCTTCGGCTCACGGAGGTGGCGCCCCAAGAGCCGAGCGGCCATGCCGGTCTGGCGGAATGTCTGCTACGTCTCGGCCGCATCTCCGAGGCGGACCGCGTCGTCGCACGCGGCCTGGCGCGGCACGCGGACTCGCCCTCCCTGCGCATCCTCGAGGCGCGGCGCCTCATGCGCCAGGGAGAGCTCGATTCTGCCGTCGCTCGACTCACACCCCTGACGCGAGCCCGGGACGACGCAAGTGTCGCCGCCTTCAGCTGGCTCGCAGTCGCAGAGCTGGCGCAGGGAAATACCCAAGCGGCGTCGCGCGCTGCGGAGTCTGCGGCGCGCTTGAACCCGAATGACGCGCTGGCAGTTTATGCGCTGGCCACGGTACTCGCCGAAATCGGGGATCCGCGTGCGCCGACCTGGACCCAGCGCGCTCGGGCGCTCGCGCCGCCCCAAATCTCCCCCACGCGCGGCCTCGCGCAGGCACGCACCGCGTCGCCCTGAGCGAAGCGCGTGGTGAGTAAACCGCCGCGCTGCCCGGCCGGCGTGTAAGACTGGCGCCCGTGACGGCGCATTCGACCCAGCCTTCCAGCAACAGAGCGAGCGCGGGAGGACACGAGCTCGATCGAGAGCGAGCGCGCTCGAGAGCGTTGTTCCGCCTGATGGACGCCGAAGCACGGCAGAGGCCGGCATACCGGCTCGCTCGAGTCTTGGCCGTGGTCGTGGCGCTTGCTTGTGGCGCTGCCATGCTGCTGCTGATTTCCGCCAATCAGAGCAAGGCGCTGTTCGCGCTGGCGATTCAGGCACTCGGCTGGGCATCCTGGACGAGCGGCGTCACCTTTGGGCTGAGCTGCGCTGCGCCGCCACGCTCACAGACGGCTTCGGCGACCCAAACGCTCGTGCTCCAGCGTGGTTTTCCGAGCCGCGGCCTCGCACACGCAGAGCTCGCGGCGAACACGCTGC
>DATHEN010000859.1:0-5628 GCA_035318565.1 Polyangiaceae bacterium | reverse complement strand
CAGCGAGGGCGGCAGGGGCGAAAGCCTGGGAATATCGAGCGCCGGTGCCTGGAGGGAAGGGGGGCCCGGCAACTCTGCATGCAAGTAGCTGCTGGCGTACGGGCCGAGCTCGGCGCTGGCCAGCTGTTTCGCAAGCACTTCGCGCTCACGCCTCAGGTCTACGATGTCCGTTGCGAAATGCCGAGTCAGCCACTCGCCGAGCCGCAACGGACTTGCAGCGAGTTTATTCTGCGTCACATAGCCGTCGAGCTCTTTGAGCATCTCTCGAGCGCTCGCGTGCCGCTGCGCGGGCTGACGCGCCAAGGCCTGGTTCACAATCGAACGCAGGCGCTCCTCGTCCGGGTAGTCCCCTGCCGGCAATGGACGGATCTCCGCACGGATCGCCGTCTCGAGCGCGACCGCCTGACCTTCTGGAGCGCGATACAGCCGCTGCCCGGACAGCAGCTCCCACAGGATGATGCCACACGAGAACAGATCCGAACGGCCGTCCAGGGCCTCCCCGCTCGCGGCCTCGGGGCTCATATAGGCCGCTTTGCCGCGGATGGCTTCGGGAGAAAGCTCGCCGCCCACGCCGGCGGCGCGCGCGATGCCGAAGTCGCAGATTTTGACTTCGCCTTCGAAACTCAAAAGCACGTTGGACGGCGAAACGTCACGGTGCACGATACCGAGCGGTTGCCCGGTTTCGTCGCGCTTTTTGTGCGCGTAGTCGAGCGCGCGCAGCACCTCGCTCACGATGAGCAAGGAAAAGTCGAGCGGCAGCCCGATCTGCTCTTTCGCGCAGCGCCGCAGCAGCTCCCGCAAGTCGAAGCCTTCGACGTACTCCATGGCGATGTACAGCTCGCCGTCATGCCGTCCGAGGTCGAGGACTTGCACGATGTTGCCGTGGCTGAGGCGCGCCGCGAGCTTGGCCTCGTCGACGAGCAGCCGGCTGAACTCGGTGTTGTCGGAGAGGATCGGCAAGATGCGCTTGATGACGAGCAGCCGTTCGCCGCCGAGGTCCGTCTCGGCTCTGCCCAGGTAGATACGGGCCATGCCGCCCCGGCCAATCTGGTCGATCAATACGTAATGCCCGAAACGACGCGGCAGTCGCTCCTGGCTCTCGGGTCGGGCGCTGCCTCGCGCGCTCAGCGGCGGCCCTTTCGCTCGTCGGTCGCTTGCGCGTGCTCGAGCAAGAGCGCGGTGACGCTGGTGCGTTCGAACTCGTCTTCGCAATCCACGGCTTCTGGCAGAAAGTCGAACTGACCGCTCGTCCACTCGAGGCTGGCGTCCAGCACCTCTCGCGACGAGAGTGGCGTCGACGCGCCCTCGAGCTCGGCTCGCAGCAGGCGGCCTTCGTGCACGAACAGCCGCGCCACGCCGTCTCCGATGATCAGGAGCACGCCGCTCTTCTTTTCCAGCTCGAGAAAAGCCAATAGCGGCCCCACCGCCACGTGCTCGAGCTCTCCGCGCAGGGTGCTCGGCAGGCGCAGGGGTTCGCCAGCCTGAGCCGAGCGCCGTAGCACCTGGTGCACCCGCACCAAGAGCTCTTCGGGCGTATAGGGTTTGGGGATGTAGGCATCCACGCCGAGCTGGTAGCCGAGCAGTCGTTCGGGGTCGCCGTTCAGAGCCGTGAGAAACACGACTGGCACCGAAGCCAGTGACGGCCGCGAGCGGATCAGCCGCAGAAACTGCCAGCCGTCGAGGCGCGGCATCTGCACGTCGCTCAAAATGACGTCCGGAGGCTCCTTCAGGCACATGGCGAGCGCCTCGAGACCGTCACTGGTGGTGCGTACGTAGTCCCCGCGCTTGCGGAACGGAGCCGCGGCCAGCTCGCGGTAGTGATCGTCGTCGTCGACCACCACGACGCTCAGAGCGTCCGGGCGAACCGGGCGCTCCGCTTCCGTCTTGCGCGCGTCGTGTGGTCGGCTCATCCCGGCGCCCATTTCTAGCACTACTGCCTGGCGATCGGACATCTTGCGCGACCACCCCGCGTTCTGCGCCCACTCTGGCGCTGCGGATGCCGCCGCCCGGCCTCGGGCGTCCGGGTCCGATACTGCGAATTACACGAGCTCTCGAGATAGTTCTTGGCGTGCTCGAAGAAGGGGGTGTCGATCGCACCTGGCTTGATCAGGCTGACCGCGATCGGCGCTGGCTCTGCGTCGAGCTCCATGCGCAGCGCGTCGGTGAAACCCTTCGCGGCGTGCTTGGCCGCTGCGTACGCCGAGGTCAGTGGAGTGGCGAGCTCGGACTCGACGCTGCCGATGGTGTTTGGGTGCGCACCGCGGCCAGCCGTGCGGCGGTTCAGACGGGTGCGCTGGGGGTTTGGTTTGCACGTCGTGTGCCCCTCCCGTACTCGGGGGGCGCCTGCCGGGCGACGCGCGCCGGGCGGCGCGCCGAGGCTCACGGGCGCTGCCGCGCGGGGCCGATTGCCACGCGGGATGCAGGATGCGACGCGCGGCTCGCGCAGCGAGGTTGACACCCGACAGGCCGGGCGCTACGCGGAGCTCCGCCGTGGCATTGGTCGTTCAAAAATTTGGCGGAACTTCCGTCGGAAGCCTCGACAGAATGAAGAACGTTGCCGAGCGTGCGCTGCGGGCGCACGTGGAGGGCAACCAGGTGGTGATGATCGTCAGCGCCATGGCCGGCGAGACGAACCGCTTGCTCGATCTGGCGCACAAGATCACGCCGATGCCCGACATGCGAGAAATGGACTCGCTTGCCTCTACGGGCGAGCAGGTGAGCGCGGCGCTGATGGCCATGACGATCCACGCGCTGGGCGGGCAGGCACGGAGCTTTTTGGGGCACCAGATTCGAATCCACACGGATGATGCGTTCACCAAGGCGCGCATCCACACCATCGAAGGCTCCAAGCTGCTGTCCACCGTTCGGGGCGGCAAGATTGCGGTGGTCGCCGGCTTCCAGGGCGTGGACTCGGAAGGCAACATCACCACGCTCGGTCGCGGTGGGTCGGACACCACGGCCGTCGCGATCGCCGCGGCGATCGGCGCGGACGTGTGCGAGATCTACACGGACGTCGATGGCGTATACACCACGGATCCGAACATTTGCGCATCGGCGCGCAAGATCGATCGCATCAGCTACGAGGAAATGCTGGAGCTCGCTTCGCTGGGCGCGAAGGTGCTTCAAATCCGCTCGGTCGAGGTCGCAATGAAGTACCAGGTTCCCGTTCACGTGCGCTCATCGTTCAGCGACAAGGCCGGCACCATGGTGGTCGGCGAAGAAGGCCTGGAATCCGTCGTGGTTTCAGGCGTCGCTTACGACAAGAGCGAAGCAAAAGTGCAGCTCATCAACATGCCGGATCGCCCCGGCGTGGTGGCCAGCATCTTCAGCGGCCTGGCCGAGCAGAACGTGGGCGTGGACATGATCATCCAGAGCCCGTCACGTGAGGCCGGCAACACCACGGATGTCACGTTCACCGTGCCGAAGACGGACCTGGCTCGCTGCAAGGATCTGATCGAAAGGTGGGCGCGCGAGATCGGCGGGTCGGCCACCGAATACGATCCCGACATCGTGAAGGTGAGTATCGTGGGCCTCGGCATGCGCTCCCACGCCGGCGTCGCCAGCAAGATGTTCACGCTCCTCGCTGCCGAGGGCATCAACATTCAGGCGATCAGCACCAGCGAGATCAAGATCAGCTGCATCATCGCAGCCAAATACACGGAGCTCGCCGTGCGCACCCTGCACGAAGGCTTCGGCTTGGGTAAGCCGCCCGCCGTGGAGTGAGCCGCACCCGTCGAATGCCCCGATAGCGGGCGCGCGCGGCAAGCTTGGCTGACGCTGGCCGCTCAGATGAGCGAACGGCGGCTACCCAGGCCCTGAATCAGGCCGATCACGGCGACCACCAGGAAGGCGATGAACAGGATCTTGGCGATGCCCGCGGCCGTCGACGCGAGGCCGAAGAAGCCGAAGAAGCCAGAAATCAGCGCCAGGATGAAGAATACGACTGCCCAACTCAACATGTGATGTTCTCCCGAAAGGGCGCGAGGCACGATGGCCTGCGCGCCGAGGGAATGAGCAAGGCGTGTGCCGCGCGGTCGTTGCAGGATTTTTGCCTGCGCACGCAAACAGCGAAATGGCGGAAAGAGTGGGAAAAACCGCGGCCGTGCCCGGCCGAGGGAGCATGCGCCGCTGCCGTTCTGGCGCGGCAGTTTGCCCCGCTCGCGCGAAAAGCGCGCACCGCGGCCCAGCTCCGTTCGCGCCTAGCGGTACGCCAGTGTTTCATTGAGCCCAATGCGAGTGGTAGCCTGAGCTTCTCTCATGCGCAGTACGGCTCAGAAGCGGCGGGTGAGCGCGCGCGCTCGGCGCGAAGGTCCCGGCTCCTACGATCGACAGGCTTCGAGCGAGCAGCGGCGGGCCGAGCAGCGCGCCCGGCTGCTCGCTGCTGCGAACGCGGTGTTTGCGCGGGACGGTTACGCGCGCGCGTCCGTCGATGCGATCGTCGAGCGGGCGCGCATGAGCCGGCGCACCTTTTACGAGCACTTCAACGATATTTCCGATATTTTTTTACACGTCTACGATCAGGCCGCCAGCGTTCTACTGCGCGTCGTCGACAGCGCGATTCGTCAGAAAAAGGATCCGGTAGAAAAGCTCGAAGCGGGCGTGGTGGCGTATTTGCAGACCTTTCAGCAGAACGCCGACATCGCACGCGTGATCCATAGGGAGATTCGCGCCGCGGGCCCCGCACACGCCCTCCGCCACGAGCTTGCAGTCATGCGCTTCGCGAGCTTGCTGAGCGAGGGGGTGGTCGAAGCGTACGCGCGCGGCTCGGCCACGCGCGCGCCCACGGAAACGACGGTGTACGCATTGGTGGCCGGCCTGGAAGCCGTGGGCGTCCGCTACGTGGATCGCGGCGAAGAGTCGCGGATCATGGAAGCGGCGCCGGAGCTCATCGAGCTGGTGCTGCGAGCGTTCCGCTGAGCGATCTCGCGGAATTTACGGTACTTGACGGCCGAGTTTGGCTTGGATACCATCAAAACATAATCGTACCAGCAAGGAAGTGCGAGCATGGCCGCCGAATTGAACATCAGTACCCCCGAAGAACTGCGCGCCCTGATCGAGGGCAAGAGCGACGACGAGATCAACAAGACCGTTCAGCAGATCGGCGTCGACGCAGCGCTCGACCGGGTGTTCCAGGGAATGGAAACGGCTTTCTTGCCCGAGAAGGCGGCAGGTCAAAATGCCGTCGTGCAGTGGGACATCACCACTCCCGAAGGCGAGCGCGTGTACAACGTCGTCTTCGAGAACGGCGTCTGCAAGTCCACGCGTGGCCCCGCCGACAAACCGCGTGTGTCGCTGCGCGCGGCGGTGCCTGATTTCTTCCGGGTCATCACCGGAAAGGTCAGCGGGCCGACGGCTTTCTTCCAGGGCAAGCTCAAGGTCGGGGGCGACGTGCTGTTTGCTCAGACGCAGCAGAGCTGGTTTCGTATTCCTTCCTGAGCCGCACGTTAAAGAGAGACGTTTTTCGAAAGACCCACCGCCGTGCGTGCGTGGGTCTTTCGTTTTTTGTCCGGACGCTGCCGGACACGGCCGGCAGCCCGTCCTCCCATGACGCCGGCGCCCAAGAGCTGACGGCGCGCACGAACGTCGAGCCTGGACCAGACTTCGCGGTCACTTCAAGACGCCCAGCCG
>DATHEN010000858.1:0-3206 GCA_035318565.1 Polyangiaceae bacterium | reverse complement strand
CTGGGGTCGCAACTTCTTCGGACAACTCGGCCTCGGCCCAATGGGCGACGTTGGCTACGTGCAAACGCCAGCAGACGTACCTGACGTAAGCGTCGGCGGCCCTGTCGTTGAAGTGGCCGGCAGCGCCCACACGTGCGCGCGTCTGTCGAGCGGCAACATCCGTTGCTGGGGCGCGGGTTACTTCGGCCAGCTCGGATATGGCAACACGAACGATCTCGGCTACGCCGAGCTTCCGTCGGACGTCGGGGACGTGCCGGTACACTGAGAGAGAGAGTGAACCTACGAGTCGCTGCAACTACAGCCAGCGGCGCAGATGTTCTCGCAGACGTCGTAGCCTGGCGCGCCCGGCAGGATCTCTTGCCGCGCATCGCCACCGACGATTTGCGCGATGGCCTCGAGCGGCTGTCAGCGGGGAGCTGGACCTCCCGAGCTAGATCGGTGGGTAGATGCTCGTACCGCCGGGGGCTGGTCTCGTGATACCTTTTAGGGTATAGTTGAGTTCGGAATGTGGACGATTCGCGAGCACACCTCGCTGTCCCGAGCGTTGAAGAAGGTCCCTGTGCAAATCCGCGAAAAATACGAAGTGTGGAAGGACATCGTCCGGCACAGCGGACCCCAGGGACTCGCGCGTATTCGCGGCTTCAACGACGAAGCGTTGAAGGGGGAGTGGGCCGGCTGGCGATCTTCAAGCCTGAGCCAGGCCTACCGAGTCATCTACCGCATTGAGCAGAGCGAACTCGAAGTCTTGGTCGAAAGGGTTTCGAAGCATGACTACCAAAAGGGATGACTACGTTGATGAGCGCCAGCACGCGAGGCTCACACCCGCAAAGTCGCTGCGCGTCGTTCGCGAACTACAAGGTCTCAGTCAAGCCGAACTCGCGAAGCTATCCGGCATTCCGCAGCCCACAATTTCAGCTATTGAGAACGACCATAAGGGTTTGGGGATTGAACGCGCGAAGCAATTGGCCCGCGCTCTGAAGGTGCATCCGGCAGTGCTCGCATTCCCAGGGTGGGAGCCACGCGCCAACGTCGTAGACCTCTTGGAGGCCGCGCACGGTACGCGCTCACGTGCGAAGACCGCAAGGCTCGCGAAGGTGAAAAAGAGCCGATAACAACCGAGCACGAGAGTGCGCTCACCCCCGAGCAACGCAGGCGCCTAAGCTGGATCCTCGATAGGCGAAGGCGAGTGAGCAAGACCTCCGTTCAAACGTGCATCCGAATGTCCCGCACGCGGAACCGAACACAGGACATTAAAAGAATCGTGGATGCAGAGATGCAGAGCCGCTCGACGCGAGCACACGGCTGCTGTTCTGCTGTTCAACGGGAACCTGATTCGACGCGAGAACGCGGGAGGTGAACGGGCTACGTTTTTCTCTGGGCGTACCGGGTGAGTGCTCGTTTCGCCGCCTTGGTACCAGCAGGAGTACCCGCACCATCTGCCGTCGCGCCCCCCGATCGCGAATCCGGCGTAATTTACAGCGCGCCCGGCAGGATTCGAACCTGCGACCTACGGCTCCGGAGGCCGTCGCTCTATCCAGCTGAGCTACGGGCGCAATTGGGGGACCGGGTTTCTAGCGCAGGGGGGCACGCCGGGGGAAGGACCAGATGCTGGGCTGCAAATGCGTGGGAAAATACGCGCACATTGGGCGCTGTGGCGACGCCTGCGCGACGGGTGAGCAGCGCTCGGACGTAGCGCCCGTGGCCTCGCGGCGGAAGCAGCGCCGCGCCCCGCGCCGGTATTGGGCGCCGTACTCCTCCGTGGAAGCGACCTTTCGCGTCGAGATTCACGTTTCATGAACGTTCGCTGTGAGTTTCTTTTCCGACGTATCCCGAGGTGAAGCCACTTGGAGATGCCGCGCTCGCGATTGCGAAGCGTAATCGTCACGTGTACGGTCCGTGAGCGTTTGATGCAGGCAGCCGAGCTACCCGAGCTTCAGCGTTCCGAGCGCGCGGGTTGGGAAGCGAACCTCACGCTCGGGTTCCGCAGGGTCGGACCGCGCACGGTGCTGAGCCACCGGGAGCACAATGGACCGCTGCGCGTGCAGCGGCCCTTTTACCCCGAAGGTCCGGACCTGTGTCACGTGTACGTTCTGCATCCGCCCGGCGGCCTCGCTGGCGGTGATCGGCTGAGCGTGAACGTCATGCTCGAATCCGACGCTTGGGGACTGCTCACCACCCCAGCGGCGACGAAGTTTTACCGCACGCTCGGACGTGAAGCAGTGCAGGTGAACACGCTGGCCGTGGCGGAGGGCGCGGCCTGTGAATGGCTGCCGCAAGAAGCGATCGTATTCGGGGGTGCGCGCGCCGTGTCGCGCACGCGCGTGGAGCTCGCGGCCGCCGCGCGCTTTGCGGGCTGGGAAGTGACGTGCCTGGGACGGCCTGCAGCGGGAGATCACTTCGAATCGGGTACGTACACGAGCGCCTTCGAGATCTGGCACGATAGCGCGCCGCTCTGGATCGATCGTTCGCTGTTCTCGCGGGAGACGCTCGCGGCGAGCTGGGGTTCGCGGGGACTACCGGTGTTCGGCACGTTCGTGTGCGCGCCTGCGGCACCGCCGGAGTTGGTGCAGACGCTGCGCGAAGAGATCCGGTTCGAGGCCAGCGACGAGCTGTTCGCCGTCAGCAGTCTGCGGCAGGTCACGGTCTGTCGTTATCTCGGCCGCAGCACGCAGCGCGGGCTTTCGTGTTTTCAGCGTGCCTGGCAGCTGTTGCGGCCGCGCCTGTGGCAGCGCCCTGCCAGCCCGCCTCGCATTTGGCTTACCTGATCTGCGACTCAACCAGAGATTTCACATGGAACTTTCACCTCGCGAAAAAGACAAGCTGCTCATCTTCACCGCCGCCCTGCTCGCCGAGCGGCGGCGCGCGCGCGGGCTCAAGCTGAACTACCCGGAGGCCGTCGCGCTGATCACCGCCGAAATTTTGGAGGGGGCGCGCGACGGACGCAGCGTGGCTGAGTTGATGCGCGCGGGCGCCGAGGTGCTCACCCGTGAAGAAGTGATGGAGGGCGTGCCCGAGATGATTCCGGAAGTGCAGGTCGAGGCGACTTTCCCCGATGGCACGAAGCTCGTGACGGTCCACAACCCGATCCCTTGAACGAGAGCAGCATGATCCCTGGAGAAATCATCAGCGCAGCGGGCGAGATCGCGCTCAACGTCGGCCGAGCGAGCGTGCGTGTGGCCGTCAGTAACACGGGCGATCGACCGATT
>DATHEN010000857.1:0-4065 GCA_035318565.1 Polyangiaceae bacterium | reverse complement strand
CGACGGGCCGTATCCGCACCCGCGGGAGCGACAGCAGAGAGAGCGTGATGCTTGTCTCGCCGGCCCTAAATGACGAGTCCCCGACCCTCTATACGAAGGCCGGGGACATCCCAGTGTGGGTCGGGCTCCTGCTCGCTACTTTGGCAGCGGCACTAAGAAACAGAGCAGGGTCCGCCGCAACGACTACTGAACCAGATCCTTGAGGGCCTTGAGGGCGGTTGCACGCACCTTCTTGCTGGCGCCCTTCGCCGGAATCGTGATCGGCTCTTTCGTGAACGGATTGATACCCTGGCGCTCCTTCGTTGCGGGCTTCTTGACGACCCGGAGCTTCACCAGACCCGGCACCACGAACTCGCCGGGGCCGCGTGCCGAGAGCTGCTTGCGGATCAGATCCGTGAGCGACTCGAATACGCGATTGACACTTTTCTTGTCTAAGTCCGAAGCGTTGGCGATCTCACCGATGACCTGCGCCTTCGTCAACCTTTTGCCAGCCATGCGCTACCTCCTGTGCGAAAAACTTGCGCCGTCTCCCGCTCGCCCGATTTTTCCGCAGGATCCTGCGGTCGCTCGAGTGAGCCGTGCAAGGCACGCGACGGATAACAGGTGAGTTTAGGCCTTTCAAGGGGAAAACTCGGCGCTCGCTCCTCGGATCGAGCTTTTTTTGTGCCGCGGGAGCGCACCGAGCCGCTCCGGGAGGCGCTTCTGCGGCCATTTTCGGACGTCTCGCCGAGCAGATTTGCGGGTTTCCAGGCGCTTCGCGGCACAAGCGAGTTCGCGAGTCGCGGCGCGTGCTTAGCAGCTAAATTGCAGGGCCTTCACGAGCGCTGTCGAGCTTCACTCACGCGCTGTCCGCAGCCGTGCAACGGAACGCTGGCGGCGAGCTTTTTCGAGAGCGTGTTCGCACCTCGATTTTTTTTTCAGGATCGCCCGTTCGCGGGTCCAAATTCGGTGCGGATCACTCGGCCGCGGCGCGTACCAGGCGGCGTGTCAGACGGTCCATGATTTGCTTCTCGGCCCTCGTGGCGTGGTCGTAGCCGACCAGGTGCAGCATGCCGTGGGCCAAGAGGAAGCGCACCTCGGCCAGGAGCTCCCGCTTCCGGGAGCGCGCCTGGCGGGCGGCGGTATCCAGCGAAATGACCACGTCACCGAGCAGAGCCGGCTTTGCGTCGTGTTTCGAGCCGCGGGCCGCCGGCGGGCCGTCTTCGAGATCGAGCGGAAAGGCGAGCACGTCCGTGGGCTTGTCTTTGCCCCGGTGCACGCGGTTGAGCTCGCGAATCGTGCGGTCGTCGGTCAGGAGAACGCTCAGCTCGGCGCCGTCGAGCTCGAGGGCGCGCAGCATGCGTTCGGCAATCGAGCGCACGCGGCGCGGCTCGAGCGCAGGTGCGCCGCGCGCGTCTCTTCGAACCAGGGCAACCAAGCGAGCCTCGAGCGAACGGAAACCGGGCTCAGCCCTTGGGGATGCTCTTGCCGTCTTCCAGGAACTTCTTCAGGCCGATGTCCGTCAGGGGATGCTTGACGAGCTGCTGAATGACCTTGAAGGGCATCGTCCCGACGTGCGCGCCGATCAGCGCAGATTGCACCACATGGATCGGGTGCCGGATGCTCGCGACCAGCACTTCCGTGTCGAAGTCGTAGTTGTCGTAGATGGTCACGATCTGCTCGATGAGCTCCATGCCATCGTTGGACACGTCGTCGAGCCTACCCACGAAGGGTGAGATGTAACTGGCGCCAGCCTTGGCCGCGAGCAGCGCCTGAGTGGCGGAGAAGCAGAGCGTGACGTTCGTGCGGATGCCCTCGCTCTTGAAGACGCGCACCGCTTTCAGGCCCTCTTGGATGAGCGGCACCTTGACCACGACGTTCTTGTGGATCTTGGCGAGCTCGCGGCCCTCCTCCAGGATCTCCTTGGTCGTAACGGCGAGGACCTCTGCGGAAATCGGCCCATCGACTATTTCGCAGATTTCGGCGATCGCCTTTTTGATGGGTTTACCGCCCTTGGCGAGCAGCGAGGGATTCGTCGTCACCCCGTCGATGGCTCCCATGGCCACCGCCTCTTTGATTTCGCCCAGGTCTCCAGTGTCGATGAAGATTTTCATGGTTTACCTCTGCGGTACGGCACACCGGAGCTTGGGACGTGACGAGCCCACCGGGTTGGCTGCGCAGCTTTCAGTACCTCTGGGCAGAGCGCCATGCAAGCCACGCTCCCGTCTTCGTCACCATTGAACGCGCATCTTTCCAAGAATCACAGCACTCGATACGTTTCAGTAACGTGGCTCGTCCATCGCGACCCCCAGGCTTCGATATGACCTATCGGCCCGCGGAGACCGTGTTCGGGCCTCCGTTCGCGGTGCGCATCCCCTCACTGGTTTACCTGGCGGTCGCGCTCGTGGTGGGCGGAGTGGTCGTCGCCGGCGAGCTCAGCGCTCCAGGCAGCGCGCTCCACCACTACGTGGTCGAAAAGGACATCAATCGCCTGGTCAGCTCGCGCGCTCTGGCCATCGTGCTGATGGCGAGCGCCCTCGCCTCCGTGCTGCGCGCCAGCATGAGCGGAGTGCGCATTCGCGGCGACGGTATCGAGTTCCGCGACGTCATCTCGATCGTGATGCCGCGCATCAAGCGTTACAAGTGGGCGCAGATCGACTGCATCCGGCTCGACCAACCCACCATCGCCGTCGATCTGTGGGACGGCACCCGCGCCTTCCTACCGAAGGTGAATGATCTACCTGCACTCTCGGCAGCGCTCGAGAAGGTCGCACACGCCCGCGCCATTCCCGTGCGCGGTGGACGCGGACTCGACGAGCTTCCGGAGTCCGGCGATTTCGAAGAAGAGCAGAGCTGAGTTGCGAGATCGCAAGTAGACGCTGCCGCAAGGTAATGTCCGCATCGGCGAGATCCGATCACTTGCCGCTCATTCAGCGCGCCACGGCCAAAGCGATCGCGATTACACGCCCCGTGCGTCTCCGTTCGTGTCAGCCTCGCGCGAGCTGCATTGAGAGGATTCGCCATGAATTGGAAGCTCGGTATGCCGTGGAGCAAAGCGCTGATCGCCGTGGCTGCTGCCGTGCTTCTCGCCGCTCGATGCGCGGACGCCCAGCTCACTTTCCTTGCGCTCGAGCAGCCATTCGCAGCAGTGGCCATTGGTTCCAGTCAATCTCGAACGTTCACCCTGAGAAACTCGGGCGGCGCGGACGCTATACTGACTGAGATTTCGGTTGCGACGGGGGCGGGGGACAATCCGTTTTTTTCCGTGACAGGCGGGAGCTGCGTGCCCGGAGGCAAGATTGCCAGCAGCGGCGGAACGTGTACGGTGATCGTCACGCATGCTCCGCTCGCGAGGGGAGAAACGTATGCAAACCTCCGCGTGCTGTACAACTGGGGTGACAGCGGCGTTTCGGATCGCGAAATCATGTCTGCCCCTTTTTGGGCATCGGCCTGGGATGGAGTGCTGCTGTCCAGGGAGCCAGGCCAGTTTCTTCCCGAGGGGCGCTACGGAACGCAGGCCATCGGCACGTCCGGCACGCTCGAGTTCACTCTCGACAACCTCACGCTCTCGGACGTGATCGTGGGTCCGTTCCGCGACGAAGCCCTGGGCCTTGCAGCGCCGTTTGCGCTGAGCGGAGGGACCTGCGCGACGGGAGTGCGGCTTCCGCCGAACGGAGCCTGCACGTTCGGCGTGAGCTTCTCGCCGACGGAGCAGCGCTACTACGAGTCGTCTTTCGTGATGACGTACACGCCGCAGAATACCGGCATTCCCGGGCAGACGTTGCGTATCAACGTGTTCGGCACGGGCGTGCCGCCTGTGGGCATGTCCGGAGCTCCCCTGTTCGACTACGGCGCGCTGTCGCTCGGCTCGGTGGTGCGAAAAGTGTTCACCATCACGAACTGGCAGAACGAAGAGATGCGGTTCGGACCGCTTTCGTCAGAAGCGCTCGCTGTGAGTGCTCCATTTGCGTATGTCGGTGGA
Organism: Polyangiaceae bacterium; assembly: GCA_035318565.1. Lineage (GTDB taxonomy): Bacteria > Myxococcota_A > Polyangia > Polyangiales > Polyangiaceae > DATDJP01. Next base: position 104 of record DATHEN010000857.1, on the reverse strand, counting down.
AGTTGCGCGAGCGGTGTGCTGCCCGCCGGTGGGCGCTGTACTCTCGAGATCTCCTTTTCACCTGCGCGTATCGCGCCCGTGTCCGATACGCTGGAGCTCCGCTA
>DATHEN010000856.1:0-2345 GCA_035318565.1 Polyangiaceae bacterium | reverse complement strand
CGACGTCTCGGGCTCGTTTGGTTCTGGCGCCGCCCCGGCGTCCCAATCGGGAAGGCTCGTGAGCACGCGCCCCTGGTGAGCGGCGCCGGCGCTCAGGTCCTGCACCCCGGTGATCTCGAAGCGCGCCCAGCGCAAGCGCGTGCGTTCGGCTTCGGGCCGACTGGCGCCGATGTCGAGCCAGTTTTGCGCCTGAGCCGTGTAACGCTGGCGGTCGAGCGCTTTCTCCGCGTGGACGACGAGGCTGCCGAGATCGGCGCGCAGCTCGCCGCGCGTACTCGCCAGCGCGAGTGGATTCACGAGCAGATCGGCGCGCAGCACGCGAACGCTGCAGCTGAAGCGCGCCTCGCTCGCCCGGAGATCGACGCGCAGCTCACTCGATTCATCGGCGTGAAAGCGAGTGAACGCGAGTTTCGTGGGGGGCGCGGCCGTAGCTGCCGGCGGCTGTGCGGGCCAGGGGTCGCGTCGCTCTTCCGGGGGCGGCTTCGAGCGCGTGCAGCCCGCGACGGCGATCGCGGTGATCCACCCGTAGCGTCTCAGGCGCAGCATGTCAGTGCCACATCCCAATGCTGACCCCGCCGCCCACGTAGCGGGGGGCTGCATCGAGCGCGCCGCTCAGACGCCACTCCGTTTCTTCGTGGAACAAGCCGAACACGCTCCACGGCAATACGTTCAAGTCGAAGCCGAACGTGCCGTGCACACGCGTGCTACCGTGACGAAAGCGGGTGGGCTCCGCGTAGCTGCCGGCGCGGAGCTTGAGCCACTCCGGGATGACTTCGCTTTCCACGCCGAGCCGTGGAGAAACCACCACCGCCTCTCCGGATCGGTTCACGGCGCGATCGAGAAATGATTCGATTCCCACGGCGTTTTCTGCCTCTCCGCTGATGACCAGCGAAGATGCGATCAACACGTACGAGCGCGGCATGCGCCGCACGCGTTCACGTAGCGCACGCTCGACGCGGCGTTCCTCCAGCTCGAGGCGCATCTCGTCGAGCGCAGCCTGAGCTTCGAGCTCGGCTTCGATCGCTGCAGTGGCCGCTTGCGAATCCCGACCTTCGGTTCGCGAGCGCTCCACGAGCAGCTCGCGGCGGCGGGCGCGCGCCGCCTCCCGAGCGGCCATGGCGCGGCGCACTCGCGCCAAGAGCAGCGATGGATCGTACCAGCGCGGGTTGAACGGCCGGGGTCCGAGTTGCACGGCGACTCCGAGGTTGACATCCCAGGGTACCGTCACCTGGTTCGGCAGCCAGAGTTCGTCATCCGTCCCCTCGTAGAGAATGTCGGTCGAATCTTTGTTGGGCCGTGTGGTCACCGCGCTGTGCACGGCTGCGCCGACCCGGAAGCGTTCCTCGTTCGGGCGCCAGAGTACGCCAGCGCTCAGGCCCGCGCCCGTGGTGCTGAACAGCTCGCGGTCCGTGCTGTTCGCGGTGTTCACCACGGACAGGGCGGTGGAACGAATGCCCGCGCCGATCAGAAGTTGCCCGTCGGAGAACGCGTTCGAGACGATCAAATGCGCCAGAGCAAACTGCCCGCCCAGCTCGTCCTTCTGCGCGCTGCCGGCGACGGCCGCTCGGTCGAGGCCGTATTGCTGCAGGTCCAGAGTCAAGCCGAAGCCCCATGTGCCGAACTGCAGGTTGGCGGCGGCGTTCAGGAATAGCAGCTCCTGATCTTCGCTCTGCGTGCGATCGCTGCCCTGGCTGTTGAAAAAATCTCCATCGTGCAGCGCGATCGGCAAGCTGAAGCTGAGGCCCAGATCGTAGTCGAAGTGATCGAAGGACCACGGCACGCGGACCGAGGGGGCCGCCGGGTTCATGGGGTTTCCGTCCACGCCTTCGGCGATCGCCACGTAGGCTCCCGCGAGCCCGGTGACCCGGCTGCTCGCGAGCACGGCGCCCTGTTGCAGGTCTACGCTGTACGCGTTCGTGCGAATCGGCGAGCCCTCCGGACCGAGCTGGGCCTGGGCGAGCGCAGGGCCGAGAAGCACGTACGCTAGTGCGCCGGCGAGCAGCCGCGCGAAGGTACGCTGGCGCTCTCTCATCGACCCGGTGCGGCGTGCTGCTGGCGTTCGCGTGCCATGCGTCTCTCTGCGGCCAGCACGTTGATGAGGATGCCGACGGCTGCTACGGCGAACAACACGAGCATTGGGCCCAAGAGGCCGAGCAACGCGGACAGGAGCGTGAGCAGCACGAACGTATCGCGTTTGAACAGGGGTTGAATGGCTTGGAACACGCCGCCGTCGCCGGAGCTGCCGGGTGCGCTGAGTGGGTACTTGAGCAAGTCGCCCGATCCGATGCGAAGCAGATACCGATACTCGAGCCCGGAGGCCAGCGCGCCCGCCAATACCGTAACCA
>DATHEN010000855.1:0-2885 GCA_035318565.1 Polyangiaceae bacterium | reverse complement strand
GTCCGCCTTCTGGCGGGAGAACTTCGGCATGCCGCGCGGGCGAGCGGAGCCGATGCCGGTGGCGACGCGCTCTTCGACCTCCTTCACCCAGCGCGCCCTCTGATCCCAATCGGCGACTGCGTCGGCGCCGAGGCCGGGCACTCGCATGTAGAGCACACCGCACGAGATGTCGTAGCCGGATCCGGCCTGGATGATGGTGTCCTCCGTGACGATCACCGAGCCCACCGGCACGCCGTACCCCGAGTGCGCATCGGGCATCAGGTACGCGCCGATCACGCCCGGGTACGATGCGGCCGCCACCACTTGCTGCCACATCGATTCCTCGGTGGCGTCGAAGAGCGCCTCCGAAAAGAAGGCATGAGCCTCGACGGCCATGTCGCCGGTGCGCGGCAAGACGTAGTGGTTGGGGGCGACTCGTTGCGCGAAGTACTTCAGGGACACGGCGAAACCTCGGGCCCCGAAGCTAACACTTCAGCGAAAGTCGAGCTTCATACCGTTGATGCGCCCGTGGTGCCGCTGCTCGGCTCGGACAAGCAGCGCTCCCGCCGGTTCGGCCAAACGCGCGAGCGACCAGAGTCGCAGCGTGCCGTCATCCGAGCCGGATGCCACGAGGGCTGCGCTGGGAGAGATCCGCACGCTGCGCACGGGACCGTCATGGCCCTCGAGCACGGCGAGCTCGCGACCGTCGCCGAGCGACCAGATGCGCACGCTCGCGTCCTCTCCGGCCGACACGATCTGTCCTTTGCTGGAGACCGCCACGCTGAGCACGCGTCCCTCGTGCCCCACGAGCGAAAATTGCCTCGCGCGCGTGGCAGCGTTCCACACGTTCACGCGGCGATCAGCGCTGCCCGTTACGAGCCACTTGCCGTCGGCCGAAAAAGCGACGCTGAAGATCCAGTCCGAGTGCGCTTCGAAGGAGCCCGTAGCACGACGTCCGGCGACGTCCCAGAAGGACACCCGACCATCCCGTCCCGCAGAGACCAGCTCGCCCGTGCCGGGTCGAAAGACGACCGAGTGAACGGGAGAGGCCGCGTCGAACGTGCCGTGGATCTCGGCGCGCGCCATGTCCCAGACCCGCACGCGCGCGTCCGTGCCACCCGCCGCGAGCCAGCGCGAGTCGCTCGAAAACGCCAGCGATCTGAGCTCGCCGCGGCCGGCGTCGAAGACATGGAGCGGCAAGCGGCTCGCTACGTCCCACACGAATATCCGACCCCCGGAGCCCGCCACGACGAGCAGCTTGCCGTTCGGCGAAACGGCCAGCGCGCGCACCTGGTCGATGTCCGCCGGCAAGCGCGCTTCGCAGACCGGAGCAGGCAGGCGTCGCAAGCAGACTCCATATTTGCCGAGCCCGGCGCTCACGAGCTCACCGGAGGGGGCGAATGCCAGGCTCAGCACGTTCGCGGATTCACTGAGTTGAAACGGGACCGCGGGCGCCGCGAGTGACCACCAGCGCAGACCCAGATCCGAGCTCACGGCCGCGAGACGCTGCGAGTCCGCGGAGAAGCCGAGCGCGCTGATCTCCGAGTCGTGGCCACGAAGCTGCAATGCAGCGCCGCGCTGAGTCACGTCGAGAAGGCGCAGTGCCTTGTCCTGCGATGCAAATGCCAGGTACCGGGAGCTCGGCGACCACGCCAGCGCGGATACGGCGCCGGAGCTTTCCTGCGCGCTGCCGAGCGCGGCGCCCGTGCTCGTTTCCCAGATGCGCAACGTGCGGTCGGAGGCGCCGGATGCCAAATATTTCCCGGTTGGCGAAAATTGCACGGCGAGCACCGTGCCCTCGTGACCGGTGAGCACGCGCGCCGGCTTTGACTCGCGGAAGCGCCAAATGCGCAAATTGCCGAGCCGCGCGCCGGCGGCCAGCGTATCGCCCTGCGCCGAGAATGCCAGGCTCGTGATGGTTTCGTGGGCCTCGAGACGATTCAGCTCGCGACCCGTATCGGCGTCCCACACCACGATCGCGCCGCGCGCGTCGGCAGAGGCGGCAACGCGCCCGTTCGGCGCCAGCGCAGCGCTGGTGAGCGCGGCGCCCTGTGTGGCAAAGTTGCGGATCTCGGTCTTGTTGTCGGGATCCCAGAGCGCAAGCGCTGCTTCGTGCGCGACGAGCAGCCGCTCACCCGCACGCGAGGACGAGAGCTGAACCGGCGCGCTCCCGAGCGTGACGTGCTCGAGCATACCGGGCCGCTCTTCCGCCCATAACGCGAGCCCATCTCGCGCTCTGCAGGCTGCCCGATCCGCGGCGACGCTGAGCACACACGCAGTCACCCCGCGCAGCGCGCCCTGATCGCGCAACGGGACCGGGGCCAGCCGCTCGGTCACCGCCACGACGATGCCCCGCGCGTCGGCTCTCTCCTCCAGAGTCAGCGCCTTGGCCGCGAATAGCTCGGCGGCGACGCTGTCGCCGTCGCCGAGCGCAGCGCTCGCCTTTTCAGTGAGCGCCTCGGCCAAGCTGCGCTCCGCGTGGCGTTCATTGTCGTGAGCGCGTCGCTCGGCCGCCACGGCGCGGTCGCGTGCATCGACCACACGAAACCAGGCGTCCGAAAGCAGCGCAACGGTGATCACGGTTATCGTGAAACTCACCAGGACTGCGATGCGATTGCGCGCCACGAAACGCTGTACGAGCTCGAGTGACGAGTACTCATAGGCGTTGACCCGCGAGCCGCTCTGATACGCCACCAGGTCATCGACCAGATCGCGCGCGCTCTGGTAGCGCAGGTTCTTGTCACGCACCAGCGCGCGTTCGGCTATCGCCGCCAGATCGGCGGGAATGCTCGGGTCCACCTGACGCAGCGCTTCCGGAGTGCCATTGAGCACCGCATGGAATAACGCGAGCAGGGTATTGCCCGCGAACGGAGGCTTGCCGGCGAGGATCGTGTACAGCACGGCGC
>DATHEN010000854.1:0-2931 GCA_035318565.1 Polyangiaceae bacterium | reverse complement strand
TCGAGCGGTACGAAAGCGTGAGCTTCTGCACCAAGACACTGCAGGCGACGCTGGCGATGGCGATTGCCGCAAGCGCGATCAGCGTCATCCAGTCATAAGGGATGTGAAAGCGCCGCTGAGCCACTCTATAAATCGCCGCGGTCATGGCGATCCATCCGAGCATCGTTGCGAACGCTGCGCCAGCCGCTCCCAGCAATGGCACCAGCAGCGCCGTAGCTCCCGCTACGACGATTAATCCAGACAAGCTGACGAGTGGCATGACGCGTGTGTCGTCGCCAATCTCCACCCCCGTGTTTACCATTTGATAAAAGCCCTCCATCACCGGTATCAGGGCGAGAGCCGGGAGCAGGCCTGCAGCGGCGTGAAAGCGAGCGTTCGTGAGCAGGCGGATTGCTTCGGGTCCCCACACGCACACTCCAACCCACAGATAGCCGATCACGGCCACGTAATACGTTACCGTCGTCCGGAAGAAGGAAGCGGGGTCGGCATCCTCGGCAAAAATTTTGAAACGATACGGCAGCCACGCTTGGGTCAACGCAGCGACAACGATCGAAATCGGAACTGCAAACCGCGCCGCAACGCTGTACAGGCCTGCGTCGTCGAGGCCCATGAGCTGGCGCAGCATGTACGTGGATAGATAAACGGTGCCCATCGTGAGCAAGCGAGAGGGCAGATACGGCAAGCCGTACGACAACATGCGGCGAAGCAGCGGCAGATTGGCTGCGAATCGGTAGTAGCGCCAAGTGATCGCGACTTGAAGAAGTGTGAAGACGACGTCCGCGACGAGCGCGCCAACGACGACGCCCCACACTCCTCGTTCGAGTCCAACGACGAGCCACACGGTAGCGCCGACCGAGAACAGCGTCTTGGCCGTGTTGATCGCTGTCGTGGTCTTCGCGCGCCGCGCGGCGCGCAGAACGATCTGCGGCACGTTCCCAATACTGTTGGCAGCCGCCGAGAGCAGCGCGAATCGGAGCAAGTGGTCGAGATTTTCGGCCCCGAACAACGCTCTGCTGAAGACGTCGGAGAATATCCAGCTCACGAGCAGCAATGCCACCGTGCCGACGGTTACGGTACTGAAACCCAAGCCCAGCGCGGTGGCGCGCTCGGTCTCGTCTTTGGTAAGGCTGAAAAAGCGAAAGATGGCGCCACGCATTCCCAAAAATGCGAGCGTGGGAAAGAGCGCCGACACGATTGTCAGCATGGCCAGTTGGCCGTACTCGGTCGGCGACAGCCGATCCGTGTACAAGGGAAGGAGCAGAAATCCGATGACCTGCCCGAGCGTGCCGCCCACGCCGTAGATGAGCGCATCCCGGAGCAGGTCGAGGAGCTTCTTCAGCATGGTTCTTCTACCGAGCCCATGCGTGCGTGGCTCATGGCTCGTCCGCCCTTGCCGCTCGCGAACACTCGGTGGGGCTCTCGGCGCCGTACGCCGCCGCTGCAGCGCCAAAGCGCGCAAACCCTGCGAGCGTCGAGTGCTCCCGGACCGCCAGAGCGAGCTCGCCGCGCCGGTGTTCGACTCGCCAGCGCCAGACCGAGCCGTCGCCGATGGCATCGATGCGGGTATCGAGCGTATCCCCTGGTTCGACGAAAAGTGGGGGATCCACAGGAAGCAACGCTTGGCTCCAACTATTGGAAGCGCTGGACGGACTGTTGCTGAGTAGGATGCCGTGCGCGAGCTCTGCCTGGAACCAGCCCACCAAGCCGTGCATCGTACCCGAGCGTTGCACACAGAAGGTGGCATCGCCCCCGATACTGCCGCGCGCGTCGATGTCGCCGTCGAGCTCGACCGTCGCTAGCCTTGACGCCTGCGCGAGCAACGCGCCGGCATCTGCCGCAAAGGGATAAACAGTGGCGAGCACGGTGCGTCGGACAGCGGAAAGGTTCAAGCCGAGGCGCGGGTCATTCCAAATATCGAAGTGCTCGAACGCAAGAGCGGCGTCGGCTGGGGCTGCAAATAACTCCACGCGGCCTGGAATGATGCGTGCACTGGGCGCGAGCAAGCGGACTTTCGCGTCGGCCACGGCTGTAAGCAAGCCTTCGCCCAATCCGAAGTTCCAGAGCGTTTCCGTGACGAGCACGTTGGCGCGTTCGGGAATCGTGACGGACGTGGATTCTTTTACGAGGATCTCGATGCGATCGCCGAAACCACTCGCGGCGACGAGACGTCGCGCTAGTTCCGCGATGCGCCCGCGCTCGATGGCGTAAACCTTGCGAGCCCCCGCCTGACAAGCGAACAGGGCGAGCACGCCGGTTCCGGAGCCGAGATCCAGCACGACGTCACCGGGGCGAACGCAGTGCAGCAGTGCGTTTCGATAGGCGTCGACTCGGGCGCCATCGCGCAATATTCTGGCGTGATACGCAAAAAGCTGGGCCAAAGCCGTGTCGTACATCAGCTCGTTGGTATACCGCGCACGAGGCGGATGAGGGGCCGCAACCAGTAGCTCGGGTAGCGTGCATACAGCGTTCTGCCGATGGGTTTGCGGTACGTCGAGGCGAGCTCGTCGAGCGGCGGAAAAAAGCGTTGCGCAATGGACCGGGCGAGCACTCGCGGGTCGGCGATCAGCAGCAGCAGTAACTGCCGAGTGTAGCTCCGCTCGAGCGCGGGATCGTCCGTCAACCCGTGCAGGGGCAACAGTCGAAGCAGCTGGCGGGCGCGCCATGACAGATCGCGTGGTGGAGGAGGAGGGACGAGCCAGCCGAAATGGGCGGCTGCGCTCAGTGCATAGTCCAGCGCAGGGCCGACGGCGATCGAATCGGCAAGTGCCAGCGCAGCGGCGTGCGCGTCACTCCACGAGTTCCAGGCACGTGCGAGCTGACGCAAAATGCGCAGCTCCGCGAAGCCATGCTGAGCGAAATGCGCGGCCAGATGCGCTAGCGTCAACGGCGCATCGAAGACCCGGATGTGAGTGCCCCGCAGCTCGAAATCTT
>DATHEN010000853.1:0-4045 GCA_035318565.1 Polyangiaceae bacterium | reverse complement strand
GCTCGCGACCGCCGCCTACGCCCTCTTCTACGTGGTGCAACGCGCGCGCGGCTTGGAACCGTCGTACACCGCGATCGCGGGTCGGACCCTGCCGGCGCGGCGGCTCGTCGTGGACGGCACCTACCAGCGCGGCCTCTACGTCTGCTCGCTCGTGACGGCGGGGTTCGCGTTCGTCCTCACTGCCGTCCTGTTGCTGGAACTCTTGCTGCAGCGCTTTGCTCCACGTCCAGCGTTGATTGCCAGCGCGTGCACGGTCCTGGCCACGCCGTTTTTTGCATACGGCACGAGCTTCTACGGACACGTCGTTGCGGGGGCGTTCCTCGTGGCCGCGCTGTTTGCGCTCGACCGGCAGAGCGCGCGTCCATCACGCCGCGCTGCAGTCCTCGCCGGTGCTTGTCTCGCTTTGGCGGCAGGCTGTGAGTACATCACTGCCGCGCCCGCGCTGGTGATCGCTCTGACGTGCTCGTATCGCACTCTGCCGGCCCAGCGCCTGGCGCTGCTCGGAAATCTCTGTATAGGAGCGCTCGCACCAGTGCTGCTCGTCAGCGGTTACCACTGGTTCTGCTTCGGCGCGCCCTGGCGCACCGGTTACACACGGCTCACGAATCCCATGTTCGTGGCGGGTCACGCGCGCGGCTTGCTAGGCATTCAGTTGCCGACGTTCGACGGCCTCGTCGGGCAGCTCGTGGGCGAACGGCGCGGCTTGTTCTTGATTGCTCCGCTGTGTGCGCTGGCGCTGGTGTACGCGCTGATCAGCTGGCGCAAGCGCGCGGACTTTTGCGCGCACGCCGCGTTGCTGGGTTTCGGCACGCTGCTGCTGGTGAGCTCCGGCTACTACATGTGGTGGGGCGGCGCTGCGGCCGGACCGCGGCACCTCGTGCCTGCATTGCCGTTTCTCGCGTTCGGGCTCGCCGCCGCGTTCTCCCACAACCGCGTGCGCTGGCTCGCCGCGCTGCTCGGGATCGTCTCGCTCGTGAACGTGCTCGTGCTGGTCGTCGTGGGCCTGGAAGCGCCCGAGTCAGGCAACGTGCTCGTGGACTACGCGTACCACTACTTTTCACTGGGACGCGTCGCGCTGAACAGTGGGGCTTCCAATCTGGGCGTGCGCGTTGGACTCGCGCCTGGCGCAACCTTGGGACCGCTGCTCGTGTGGCTCTTGCTCGGCGCTTATTTCTTGCTCAAGCGCGCGGAGCCTTGGCTCTCGGATGAAGCGCCGGGTAGCGAAACGCCCTCACTCGAGGCGCAGCCCGAACGCAGCTAGCAGGCTAATCAGCGAATGCCGGAATTGGGTCCGTCATCGCGAGCGTCATCACTCGCGTCGCGAGTGCCGCCCGTACCGGCGTTTCCACCGCGACCGCTGCTCCCGCCCTCGCCAGCGCTGCCACTGCTTCCCGAGCTTCCGCTGCTGCCCGCGTTGCCACCGGTGCCTGGCAGGCCGCCCTGACCGGACGCACCAGCGCTCGCGTCCCCGTCATCGTCTTCGAAGTTGCGGTCAGCATCGCCACCGCACGCCGTGTAGCCCGTGGCCAGGACGGCAGCGGCGCCTAGTAGAAAGACGACACGCAGGTCGCGCCAGCCGGGTCGCGAGCGTGAAGGGACAGACATGGATTGGTAGGTTCTATCCTTCCTCGCCAGGAGTCAAGGAAGCTTACCGAAGTCCGGTAGTTTGGCGCTGGTCCGCGGCGTGCTCCCGCGTCCTCCCGCGCCCTCCCGCGTCCTCCCGCGTCCTCCCGCCTGAGCGCCGGCGTCCCGCACTTCCGCCCACATTCAGCGCTCGAGCGCTCACGGCTTCGGTATGCGCAGGGTCTTACTGATCATGGCGCTGCCGCTCAAAAGGTAGACGAGCACCAGCGGATGAAAGAGCCAGGGTCCCAGCTGAACGGCACCGAAAGGCAACGCGGCGTGCGTCTGCCCCTGCCAGAGCAGGACGGCGAGCAGCGCCACCAGCAGCATGCTGCTCGGGATAGGTGTGCCCTCGAAGTACGGCACCTTGCCCGATTCGTCGGCCAGGTCACCGCACGTCACGTTGTAGCGGGCCAGCCGGCTCAAGCCGCATCCCACGAAGTACACGAGCACGAGCCCATCCCAGCCGCCGCGCATGCCGACCGCAAACGCGAGCACGGCAGGAGCGACGCCGAATGAGATCAAGTCCGCAAGCGAATCGAGCTGCGCGCCGAGCGGCGTGTGCTGCTGGCGCCAGCGCGCCACGCGGCCGTCCACGTAGTCGAAGAAGCCGGCGAGCGGCAGCAGTGCAAACGCGTACCAGAGCAGGCTCGGTTCGCGCGTGTCCAGGTACTTCAAAGTGAACAGAATCGCACCCATGCCGGCGAAGCCGTTGGCCAACGTGATCACGTCGGCCAGCGTGAAGTCGCGGAGCATCGAGAAGCGACGCTGGCGCGCCTGCTCCGCAGACTCTGCGCCGGAGGTGACCTGGACGGGATCGGGGACGGAACGGCTCGTCACGGGCTTGGATCCAGTAAGTTAGGTCGCCTGCGGGCGCCAACAAGGCCGCGGGTCACGGTCCGGGACCCGGACGCTTACCCGGCCCGGTCCGCTAAATGCGCCCGCCGCCGTGCTTTTCCGGAGGAGCTAGCGAAATTCGCCGCGAATTGCCAAATCTTCGGCACTCTGTGATACCGCTCCGGCCATGCGCGTCGTCGCTCTGTCCATAGCTGCATTGCTGCTCTGCCTGCTCGGCCCCAGAAACGCCGCGGCGGAGACGGAGCACACCGTGTACGACGGCCAGACCATCGGACGCATCGCCAAGCGCTACAGCATCTCGATCGCCGAGCTGTGCGAGGCGAACAACATGACCCGGCGTGACAAGATCAAGCCGGGCATGAAGCTCATCATTCCCGATCCGGGTTCCAGCGGCACGAGCGCCAAGACGCGACCGGCAGAGAAGGACGAAGAGCCCGCGTCCGAGCCGGAGCGTGAGGACAAACCCAAGCCGGAAGAAGAGCCCGCCAAGCCGGAACCGAAGCGCACGGTGCTGCCCGGCGGCATGCACGTGCTCGAGATCCCCGGCTCGGGGCCGGCCTACTACTTCGAGCCGAGTGGACCAGGCCGGCAGTCTCTGCGTCCGGTGCTGGTGTATCTGCACGGACGCGGCGGGCACCCTGCCGAGGACTGCAGGCGCTGGGCACCGGTTGCTCGGCGCTTGGGTTGGATCGTGTGCCCGAGTGGACCGGGCGCGCAGGGCGACGGTCGAGGCTGGAACAACACCTGGATGATCGCGCATCGCGCGGCGCGCGGCGCCGTCCTGGCGCTTCGCGAACGCTACGGCCGCCGCGTGCAGCTCCGAGGCAATACTCTGATCGGCTTCAGTGAGGGCGCGTACGCAGCCATGAATGTCGGCGTACGCGAGCCGCGCACTTTCAATCGCTGGCTGATCCTGGCGGGTGACGCGAAGTACTGGGGAGGCCCGGGCATGACGGCCTTGCAAGAGAATCGCAACGTGCTGCGGCGCGTGGTCTTCATGACCGGTGAGCAGGACGGCGTGCTGGCGGGCACACACACGGCTGTGGAATGGCTACGCAAGGCGCGCGTCGCTACCCGCGTGTACACCTTGAAGGGCGTGGGCCACGAGCTGGCGTTGCAACGCCGGCACAGCACGTACCACGCTGCCCTGATCTGGCTCGAAAAGGGCCGGGGCAAAGAAAAAGAAGACGAGACGCTCGCCGTCAATCGGTAGCGATTAGCTCCCGTTTACGGGCGTGAGCTCAGGCAGTTCAATGCCACGCTGGAGTCGTGTTGATCGCCTGACCGGTGCGGTCGTGCTGCGCGACGCGCTTCTCCGTCTCCATCAGACACGATGTGCAGGACGGAAAACGCGACCCATGTTCGCAGGTAACGTACGTGGCACTCGCCGGAATGCTGGAGAATTCCTGCGCATCGAGGTGCCGGCCGCAGGCGACACAGTGGATGTGCTCGTTGTTGGCCTGGGGCTTCGGTCCGGGATCGATGGCTTTGCGCTCGCGCTTCGTGAGACGTTTGGTGCGTTTCATGGCGGGCGCAAGATAGCAGCTCGTTAGTGCGGTTTTCG
>DATHEN010000852.1:0-2263 GCA_035318565.1 Polyangiaceae bacterium | reverse complement strand
AACACGCAGGCGCATCGAGCCGCTTCTCGTCGGTCGCACCATCGAGCGCGTCCACACCACGAAACCGAGTTACTTTTTCCTGACGGCTCCAGCGCTCTTGAAGAAAAAACTGATCGGCCGCACACCGCTCGCGCTCGAGCGCTGGGGAAAGTATCTGATCGCGCGACTCGACGACGAAAGCCGGCTGCTCTTGCACCTCGGAATGACCGGACAGCTGTTCTCGTCGCAGGCGACCAGCCCGCGGCTCTTCTCCGTGAAGCAGAAGGGCGCGCTCGCTCCGGAGCTACAGCCAGACTTTCGACCGGACGAGCACACGCACCTGCGCCTGTGCTTCGCCGATGGCGCGCCGGACGTGCTCTTCCGTGACGTGCGTAAGTTCGGCAAGTGCCGTTACCTTCGCCCGGGACAAAACGATCCCAGACTCGACAAGCTCGGACCCGATACGCTGACGGCCGGGGGGGACGTGCTGTTCGAGGCTACCCGCAAGCGCAGTATCCCGATCAAGTCGCTCCTGCTCGATCAGAGCGTGCTCGCCGGAGTAGGCAACATCTACGCGGACGAGGCGCTGCACATCGCGGCAGTGCGGCCCACCCGCCGCGCCAGCCGGGTGAGCCGGCAAGAGTGTCAGGCCATCATGGCCGCCCTGCGGCAGGTCATGCTGCGGTCCATAGAAACCGGCGGTTCCAGCATCAGCGACTACGTTCAACCCGACGGCAGCGACGGCGGATACCAGGACGAGCGCCGCGTGTACGCACGCACCGGCGCCCCCTGCTTCAACTGCGCGCAGCCGATCCGTCGGATCGTACTGGGGCAGCGCTCCGCGCACTATTGCGCCCAATGCCAGCTCTGATCCGGAGTAATAGCCTCCGGCCATGGACCAAAACGAAGCCAAACGCCTGGCGGCGCGGGCAGCCCTCGAGCTTTTGCCCGCCGAGGGCGTGATCGGACTCGGTTCCGGATCGACGGCCAAACTGTTCATCGATGCGGTCGGCGAACGGGTACGGAGCGGCGCGCGCTTGGTCGGAGTGGCCACGAGCGAAGCCAGCCGCAGCCAGGCCAAGCAGCTCGGCATTCCGCTGCTCGATGACGAAGGACCCTGGACGATCGACGTATGCGTGGACGGGGCCGACGAAGTGAGCGCCGCGCTCGACTTGATTAAAGGCGGCGGCGGCTGCCAAACCCGTGAGAAAATCGTGAATCAGGCCGCGCGTCTGAACGTCATCATCGTCGACGACACCAAGCTGAGCGCATGGCTCGGGGAGCGCTGGCCCGTGCCGATCGAGGTGCTGGCATTTGCACACCGCGCCACGGCTCTGGCGCTCGAACAATTCGGGCGCGTGGAGCAGCGGCAAAAGCAGAACGCCCCCTGGCGTACCGACTCCGGCAACTTCATCTACGACGTCCACAGCGGTCCCATTCGCGACCCGCGCAGCTTGGACGCGGCGCTGCACGCGGTCCCCGGTGTCGTCGAAACCGGTTTGTTCTGCGGGCGCGCCCAGCGAGTCATCGTGGCCGGACCTGACGGAATCCGCGAGCTTCAGCCGCCCGCCTGAAAAGCTGTCCCACCTTTCCGAGGGCCGCATATGGCCGGCAGGACAATTGCAGGTAACTCTATAGCCCCGCGTCGAGGAGGCCATGATGGCAACGAGCCCGAGCGACCTGTGTAAGACCAGATACACTCGCAGTGTGACAGTCCGTAAACACCGCTTCATGCGCGCGAGCCTGGGCGCGCTGCTGCCGCTGCTCTGCGCCGCAGCCGTGAGCGCCGCTCCAGCGCCGGCTCCAGCGCGGCCGGCCCCCGAACCCGCGGCAGAAGGCGGCGACGCAAACGGCGCCGAGCCGAGCGGCGCGTCGGGCGCCGATGAAAACCCGAACAGCCCGCTGGTGCGGGCGCGCGAAGGCCTGGTGCTGCTCGAGCGCGCCGGCAAAGTGCTGGGCGCCGGCTCCGTGCTGGCCGGGGACGGCCGCATCCTGACCGCGCTTTCCACGTTGGGGCACGGCAACAACATCGACGCGCGCTTCGCCGACGGCAGCGTCTCTCAGGTGAAGATGGGGCATACCGATCGCGCATGGGACCTGGCGCTGCTGGTTCCGCAGAACGCGCGCTGGAAGAAAGGCCTGCGCGCTTCGCGCACGGATCCGGCCAAGGCAGGCACCAACTTGCGCGCCTTCAGCCTGGTCGGAAACAAAGAGTTTGCGGCGGCGCGCACGCTCGTCAAAGGCAAGACCACGCTCGTCGGCGGAGACAGCGAGCTTCTGCAGG
>DATHEN010000851.1:0-2482 GCA_035318565.1 Polyangiaceae bacterium | reverse complement strand
CGATTTCGGCATCGGCGTGGACCCCGAGGACGGTCTGCTACGTCAGGGAGCCGAGGGCTATCAACTCACGTGGATGGACGCGAAAGTGGACGGCTGGGTCGTGACCCCGCGTCGCGGCAAAGCCGTCGAGATCAACGCGCTCTTTTACAACGCCCTGTGCTTGCTTCGCGACTGGCTCGAGCAAGCTTTGGACCGTGAGCGCGCCGAGCGCTACGCGCGCGCTGCAGAGCGGCTCCGGACGGCTTTCAACCGTCGCTTCTGGTACGCCGCCGGCGGTTACTTGTACGACGTCGTCGACGGGCCCGAAGGCAGTCCCGGCGGCCGCGACGATCCGGCGTTTCGTCCGAATCAGCTGCTCGCGGTTTCGTTGCCGCACGCCGTGCTTCTTCAAGAGCGCTGGCAAGCGCTGGTCGACGGCGCGCGCGAACGACTCCTGACCCCCGCGGGTCTGCGCAGTCTGGCGCCCGGACATGCGGACTACAAGCCGCGCTACGACGGCGACCTGCGCGCGCGCGACGCCGCCTACCACCAAGGCAGCGTGTGGGGCTGGTTGATCGGTCCGTTCCTGGACGCCTGGCTCAAGGTGTATCCGGACGATCACGCCGCCGCGCGCGCTCTGGTCGAAGGCTTCGACGTGCAACTCGCGCAGGCTTGCATCGGCTCCATCAGTGAGATCTTCGACGCCGAGCGTCCGTTTCATCCGCGCGGTTGCGTCGCGCAGGCGTGGAGCGTCGCGGAAGTTCTGCGCGGCCTGGTCCGAACGTCAGCTCGCTGAGCCAGACCATCCGGTCGCTCTGGAAATTCAGCCCATTTCTGCCTCATCAGCGGCCGTTCGCCACGCGCGCTGCGCGTTGCGCTTTCGCCGGTGTTTGGACGGCAGACAACATTCACTTCTGTTTTCAAGCAGATGCGCATTCGGCATCCAGCTTGCAGTACGTCTTCTCGAGTTTTCACCTCTGGGAGGAACACATGGGAATTTTGATGTTCATCGTTTTTGGTCTCGTGGTCGGTCTGCTCGCTCGGGCGCTCATGCCCGGCCGTCAGTCCATGGGCCTCGGTAAGACCGCGTTGCTCGGTATCGTGGGTTCTTTCATCGGCGGATTCGTCGGCGCACTCCTCACGGACAGCCGAGTTGGTGACTTCAACACGGCCGGCCTGATTGGAAGCATCGTCGGTGCGATGGTGCTGCTCCTCGCGGTGGGTGGACTCGCGAGTCGCCGCGGTCTGACCGTTTAACCAGCGCTAACCGCAAGCCCGCGTCCGAGCGCATCATGCGCTCGGGTTGGGCGGACGGGCGGCCGTAGATCGTCTGATCTGCGGCCGCAGCGCTTGGCACTATCGCCATCCCCACACAGAAAAACCATCCACGTGCGCGTGCGCCTCGACGAACCTCAGAGCAAATCGCACCGGTCAGAAGCCGGGCACCGCGCGCTCGTCCGTATGCTCGGGGTAACGCTGCTTGTGCTCGCGCTAGCCGCGATCGCCGCGGCGGTCGTCGCGCTGATTCGCCCGCGCCTGGCCAGCGTCACGGGCGTGAAGAGCGCGTCGCGTGATCTCACGTCATGCGTCGAGTGGCCCAGGAGTCCGTCATGCAATCGTCTCCGATCCAGCTGATCCGTCGTGCCGAACCGAACGTTCAATTCACCTCTGGCGCGTACCTGGTGTGGCGCGGTCTGCGCCGCCGGTCGTTGCCGGGATTATTCATCGCTTTCGCCGGCGGCGCGCTGATGCGTCGCGCGGTGGAAGGACGGCCCGGCGTCCTGTCCCAGCTCTGCGACAAGCTGGAAACCATTTCGGGAACGGCAGAACGGCGGATCGTCACCGTTCGCGAAGACACGGCCAACACCGAGACTCGGATCGCTAGCGGGGGTTTCTCGCAGCCTGCCGCTCCGAACACACACTTCGGCAACGGTACGCGAGATGCAGTCGACGAGGCATCGTGGGAATCTTTCCCCGCCAGTGACCCACCCGCTTACTGAGCTCGATGCGCTCAGACTCGATGCGCTCAGAGACGCGTAGCGACTGGGTGCGGCTCGACGGGCAGCGCCTTGCGCACCGAGCGAGATGCAGCGGATGCCTCGACCCGAACGACGAGGTCTTCGCGAGAGCTTGCGATGGCACGCTGCAGTTGGCGCAATTCCCCAGCATCGCTGAGGGCATTTCCGCACGTCAACACGACCTCCCGTACGGAGTGCAACGTGGCGAGAACTCGAGCAAAGTGTTCGGCTTTATCCGCCCACTCGTCGTTCCCATCCGGTAAGCATAGAAACAGTGCCCGAGGTGCGAGCCCGAGCGCATCCAGATCGGCCGCGGCCATTCGGACTCGGTTCAAAAAAGCGCCGAGCGCCTCGATGCTGTCATGAGCCACGACCGCGTCCCCGGGGCCGAGATCGCGATAGCGCAGAATCGAGCTCGGCCAGCATGCCCCCTGCGCCATGACGATCAGTCGCCCTGCTGGCTCTTGAGCCTCTGCTGATTCCAT
>DATHEN010000850.1:0-2813 GCA_035318565.1 Polyangiaceae bacterium | reverse complement strand
GGTTGCGAAGTGCAGCGCTACGAACGGCGAAAAAGTCCAGTCGAGCAGGCGCGTGGGCAGCCCATGCTGCTGGCCGAGCGAAAGCCAGTGGAACACGGAGTCCACCTCGACCGATGAGCGCGGCGCGTACTTACGAAAGCTGCGCAGCACGTGCGCCTCCATGGTCGCGAAGTCCCCTCCCAGCCGGCTCAAAGTCGTGAGCAGCGAGTACGAGTCCTGCGCCAGCCCGCGAAACGCATACGGCGAACGAAAGCGTTCCAGGGTCGGGTTCCAGGAGCTGTCGAACAGCGCCTCCATCAAGTCGGCGAAGCTCTCGACCCGAAGGGTGTTCTCTGGCTGAGTCCGAATCTCGGTCATCGAAGCTCGAGGTGGGTCCGGAGGTGGACGCACGCAAGCCTCTGCTCAGTAGCGATGCCTCCAGATGGCATCCACCGAGGTGCCGCCGTGGTCGCCGACGGTAGTGGCGAGCGACCAGCGGCGGCGAATTCTGAAGTCGAGGGTGATGAACGTGCGATCCGGCGCGTGACCCAGGCCCGGCTCGCCCAAGTTGTGACCGATCTCGGCCGAGAGCCGGCGCGAGAGCTGAATGACGAGCTCGGGGGTGGGGCTGCCGCGGCTCGTGTCCACGCGAGTGCTCACGTCGGCGTCGGTGATGTCCGCCAGGGCGGCGTTCAGGCCTTGTGTGGCGGTGGAGCCTCCGACACCCACCGCGGTGGCGGTGCTGCTGTCTCCACTGCCGCTGCCGAGCGAGCCGTCTTCGGTACCGAACAGGAGCAGACTCAGGATTTGGTCCTTGGTGAGTGCCGGCTCGGAGCGAAGGTCCAGCTTGCCGGTCTTCACGGGGCCCACGAAATCCGCGTACACGCGATGGCCGGTGGGCGATTCATAACGTGCCGTGGCGACCACGATGGGATTGGCCGGATCCTTCGGCTGGAACGTGACGGTGCCGTGCTCGATCTGGAAGCGCTTGCCGGATACGTCGATCTGGCCGCTGGGAATGCGAATCGTGCCTTTGATACTCGCTTCGTCGTCGAGCTCCAGCTGAATCTTGCCGGCGAGACGCGCGCGGACCCCGGTTCCCTGGCGCACCCAGACGTCGTTACCTAGCGTCACGTTTACGATCGTGCGGGAGTCGTTCTTTTCGGCTGGCTCTTCGAGCGGCTGGAGCGGCAGCGCCTGGAACTTCTTGGGATCGACGCGCACACCCACGCGTATGTTGGCGGCGTCGTCGAGACCCTGCACCTTGTGCTGCTTGGTATCCGGCAGTTCGAGAGTGAATGCCGGCGCGTTCACGCTCACGGTCGTGGTCTTGCCATCTGCGGAAGTGAGCAGCGTGGTATCGATTTGGCCCCACGCATTGCCGATTTCTACGCCTTGGGTAGTGAGCGGCAGCTTTTCACCCTCGCGGATGACTGCGCGTGCGGTCGCGCTGCGCAGCTGCAAGCCTTCGAGTCGCGCGGTTGCCGCTGCACGAACACGACCCTGGCGACCGCGAGCTTGTGCGTCCTCCACCTTCACCATGCCGCCGGGCGCGGCCGTCACGCGCGCGCGAATGTCGTGAAACTCCTGGCCGATGGCCGGAATTTGCAGCACGCCGTCGCGCAGCTCGGCGTGGCCTTCGACGGTAGTCTTTCCGCCAGCGGAGCGCGACTTCAGGCGCGCGTCCAGCCGGCCGTCGAGCGCGCTGACCTGCTCGGCCAGAAACGGTTGGAAGCTTCCGATGCGGTAGTCGTCCGCCGTGAGCTCGGCGCGTGTTTCGGAGCGGTGATTCAGTTCGGGCACCAGGCGCTTGCCCCAGTTCATGCCGGAGTCGACCTTGGCGCGCAAAAAACCGCCGGCGTGTCGGAGCTCGACCTGGCTCGTCAGTTTTCCGCCCTCGGCCTGGATGTCGAAGAGAGCGGTTTGGTTCTTCACGCTGCCGACCTCCAGCCGGTCGACCCGAGCCTTCACGCGCAGGCTGGCGTTCTTGCCGAGGTCCTGCAACACGAGCTGCCCGCTGGCGTGACCCTGCACCAGACGCTCTTTGAGTTGTGGGATCGTGTGCAGGGGAAAATCTTTCAATTTGACGTCCGCTGACGCGCGAAAGTTGGGGTCGAGTCCTGGGCCCTCGATTGAACGCCGCAAGTTGGCGTCCACTTCGGAGCGCGCGCTCAGCGAGCCAATACCCTCGCGGCTGGCGTCGATGGCGACGCGGGTGCGGTCGTCCTTGTAGTGAAGCGTCGCGTTCACGTCGATCGGTGTCTTGAAGCTCGGATCTTTGGGGCGCAGCGTGCGGCCGAGCGCGGCGAGCTCGAGCTCCGGGGCACGTGGCTTACCGCGTACTTTGAATGTGCCGCCGACCCGACCGAGCACGCCCGCAGGCCGCAGCACCAGCGGCATGCACGCGAGCTCCCGCTCCGGCACGGCCAGCTGCGCCTCGATCGGTACGTCCCAGAGCAGATTCATGAGCGCTGCTCCGCGGGCCGTCAAAAGCTCACGCGGCAGCGTCGATTGGGTTTCGAGCTCCGCGAGTGTGCCGTGCTCGTCGAAAGCCCGCGCTTCGAGGCGCGTCTCACCCGTGCTGCCGACCAGATCGAGCGCGAGCTCCGCATCGACTTCACGCAGGCGCCAGGGCTTCTGTTTTTTTGCTTGTTTGCGGTCGTGGATCGGTTCGGGAGAGCCCTTGCCGACGAGCTCGAGCGCGGACGTTTTCGCCTGCAGGTGGACGTCCGGGACGGCGTTCGGTGTCTTGCGCGTGATGCGGCCTTGCAGCGCCAGCTTGCCGGACGCTCGATCGAACGGCCGTGCGTCTTCGGGGATCGCGAGGGCCAGGC
>DATHEN010000849.1:0-6382 GCA_035318565.1 Polyangiaceae bacterium | reverse complement strand
GATAACGCAGCTTCACGGGCGGCGTCACGCTGAGCGCACGCCGCACGTCAGCGAGCTTCACGAGATTGGAGAACGCGAAGGACAAGCTACTACCCGGAGCGCAGCGCTTCTGCGGCGTCTCTCGATCGCACTCGTAGCGTTCCACGACGAGTGGCCCATACGTGCGAAAGGACAACTCGCTGGCCGCGCCGCTCGGCAGGGGCCCCTCCTGGCTGCGCAGTCCGTCGGCGATGCGGAGACTGATCGCACTAGCTACCGGCAGCGGCTTGGACGGCACGAGCCGCACGCGTTTCGGCTCGCGCGCGTCCGGACGCGCGAGTCGGTACTCGAGCCGCGTTGCTTTTCCACCGCTGGTCGCCGTGAGCGAGAGCGCGCGCTCGAGCGCGCGGAGCTCGATGACTTGGTTGAAGAACAGCTGAAAAGACGCATTGGGCTCGAGCGTCGTATCCCCGGAATACGGATTCGATCGGACCAATTTCGGCCGCGGAGTCGTAAACTCGAACGCGTGGGACCGCCCGAGCGTCGAGCCGTCGAGAGCGCGCGTGCCCGCAGGCACTTCCACTCGATAGTGCGTGGCTCCCGCCAAACGCCCGGAAGCCGGCACGAAGATCAGGGCCTGCGTTCCAACCCACTGCCAGGCGCCCGCAAGTCGAGGTGTGATGGTTACGGGCGGCGGTGCTGAAGAGCCGCCAGCGTCAGTAGCCGATTGCGCAGCGGCCGGCGTGAGCTCGCGCAGCGGGCGGTTGAAGACGACGGAGACGGCGCTGACCTCAGCGGCCTCGCCGCGCGGTCCGGCGAACACCACCCGAAAAGGCTGCTGGTCGACAGAGCCGCTCGGTACGAGTCCGGGCGTGAGCACACGGTTGGCCGCGACGTTGGGCATGCGCGCGCTGGAAACGCAGGCGGTCGCACAAATAAGCAGTAAGGCCAGTGTGTGCCGTAGCCCGCGCGCAATCCAGGCGCGGTCGGGCGCCCCGACGTTTCGATAGTCCAAAGCCAAGACGAAACCTCCAGCGTCCGAGTCAGCAATGAACGTGCCCGGGAAGCAATGCGTGTTCCTCGAAGGCGCCGGCCGAAATTCGTGGGTCTGCGGACGCATGCTCGCGGCTTGGCGTACACGCCGGGCTCACGCGGGACCCAGCAGGCAGAACCTCGATTCGGTGGTTTCGCGGCGGCCCGGCTGTCATGATGAGAGCGAGATGGGACCCCGGACCGGCTGCGCTGTATTGGGGGCGCTCCTGTGCTCCGTGCAGGTGGCGCGAGCGCAGCCCACGGCGCGCTTCGCGGACACGCCACCACCAGCCGTTCAGCCGAGCGCGCCCAAAGCGCCGGAGCCCGTGTCCGCCCCCATCCCCGCTTTGCCGCTCGGTGAGGGCGGCTCGTGGGCGACGCAGCATGCGCGCGCACTGAGCAGCCGAGCGCAACGTTATGCGGAGCGCGGCGACGTGGCGTACGCCATGAGTGCATACAACGAGGCCATTCAAACCGATCCAACGTACGGCGTCGCTTACCTGGGGTTGGCGGAGCTTCGCGAAGGACTTGCGGACTACGGCGAAGCCGACCGGCTGTACGAGATGGCCGCCCACTTGGCGGACAGCGCTTCGGAAGCCCGCGCTCGGCGCGCCACGCTGTTCAAGAAACTCGGCCGCGGCGAGTTGGCCGTGCGCGAGATGGAAGCCGCGGCACGACTCGAACCAGGTTCGGCCGCTCGCCAGCGGCAGCTGGCCGCATGGTACGTCGAGCTCCGCGCATGGCCAGCCGCTCTAGCCGTATTTCGGCAGCTGCTCGGGCAGCTCGAAGCGAACGGCGCGAGCGCCGAGGAGCTGGCATCAGCGCGTGTGCAGGTACAGGCGCTGACCTTGCTCGCAGCAGACACGGACCCGGTTCTGAGCGGAAAGACTCACCCGAGCTGGGTGCGGCGCACGCTGTCCCGCGTGGCGCGTCGCACGCTCGGCGCACCAGCGCCCGGACAGTGACGGATCAGGATCCCCGCCAGCTAGCGCCCTGGTCGTCCGAGAAGAGTACCGGATAGCTTTCACCCGCCGCGCCGGGAACACCGTGAAGCATCACGCGCGACCCCACGACGAGCAAGCGCTCCGGAAGGCGCGCTCCCGCACCAGCTGGCTGCGATGCGGGGTCGAACGCGACGGAAAATGGCGTCCAGCTACGGCCGTTGTCACGACTGGAAGCGACACGCACGATGCCCTGAGAGGGCACGGCGAGCACCGTGGTCCCGGCGACGCGCGCGATATCCAGTGGATAGTGCGGTACGCCAAGGCCGCCGAAGGTCGGCAGCGGCAGGCTCGTGCACGCGGCGCGCAAGGGGCACTGCAACAGAGTCACGTGCGGCGCGCCCTCGCGGGTCAGCGCGGCGACGAGTGATCCCGCGTCGCATGCCGTCGCGAACACGGTCACGTCCGCGGGCGCGAGCGGAACGGAGCTCGGAGGTGCATCGGGACCCGAGGATGTCACGACGATGTTCGCGCCGTCCTCGCTCAGCGACAACGTGAAGCCGCGCCCGGCGTCGTCCGCCACGCAACGCTCGGCAAACCCGGTCACGCGAACGCTGGGAGTGGGTCGCCAAGACACGCCCCGATCGCGACTTTCGAACGCGCTCAGATGCGCGCCGTGGCCCATGGCCAGAAGCAAGCTGTCGCCCTCTTTTCGGACGGTTCGGTAGTAGGCCCGCCAGGCGGGCAATCCCGATCCCAGAACAGCACGCGGTAACGCCACGGGATGGACGGCTTCGCGCGCGCCCATCGAGGGGCGAATCAATTTGGTGTAGCCGGTTTGCACGAACGGCCACGCTCGCCTCGAAAGCTCCACGACGGGCCGCGCCGTCACCTGCAGCGCGCTCAGCTCGAGCTCTGCAGCGCCGAGGCCTGCTGCGGCGCCGAGACCGTATTCGACGAAACTGGCTGCAGGGGCGCGGTGCGCGCGTTCGACATTCGCGCTCTCCGTCAAATCTCGAGCCGCCGCCGCACACTCGGCGAAGGGACGATCCTGAGCGGACGCCGTGATGAGCCGTATGCGCACGAGCCGTTGAAACTCGGGAGCGTTGTCGCGCATCAAGGCCGGCCCGGTGGGACCCGCCATGCACAGCGCGTAATCCGCCAACTGGGTGGCCACGCCCTGTAAGCGCCACGCGGCCATGCCGCGCGGGTACGTCCAGATCACGCCAATAACGAGCAGCACCGCGAGCAGCACGAACCGAATCCGGATCGGCAGCGTCACGGGAACGGACGCCGCTTGCGTGCGCCGCACGCCGCCCGCGGGCGGGCCGCTCGAAAAACGCAGATTGCGCGGCGGTGTAGCGGCGCTGTCACCTCCCCAGCGAGATGCCGAGGAAGCGTGAGCGCCGTGCGTACGAACGGAAGCCGCGCCCAGGCGAGCGCTTGGCACTGAAGCCGACTCTCCAGCCAGAGCCTTCGTTCGGAACGAAGTACGCTGAACCGACGCGCCCGACTGAGGGGCGGTCACACGAGAAGGAGAACGTCGGAACCCCTGTGGGGCTCGCGCAGCAGACATGGGGACGACCTTACGGAGTCGCGCTTCTGCCGGCCAAAATTGCTTGTGCGATTTCGCGCGGCCCGACAGCCCGATGCTTCTACGTACGGGTGTCTTCGGTCTTCAAGCGCTTGCGCCGACGACGAGCTGCTTCGCTCATCTTCTTGCGACGCTTCACGGACGGCTTCATGTAGTGGCGCCGCCGCTTGAGTTCACGCAGGATGCCTTCAGCAGCCATTTTGCGCTTGAGATGCTTGATAGCTCGCTCGATGCCCTTGTCGCCGACTTGGACTTCGAGAGGCTTACACTGAACGGATTCGCTCGGATTGGCCAAGGGGCTACGGCATATGGCAGACCACGCGGCAGAGCGCAAGGATAAGCTCGAGAGATCATGGTCGAAGACGAACGGATCCTTCCTAAGGGAGTGAAAGCCCCACACGGGGCCAATGTTCTGGAAATGACCTGGGCAGACGGACGTAAATTCTCGTATCCACATTCAATTTTGCGCGGCTACTGCCCCTGTGCCGGTTGCCAAGGGCACTCGGGTTCCATCCGGTACCAGTCGGGCCACAACCTCGACCTCCGGAACATCGAGCAAGTCGGCAACTACGCGCTGAGCTTCGAATGGGGGGACAGCCACAGCTCCGGCATTTACTCCTTCCGCTATCTCCGAAGGTTGGGCGAGCTTCTCGAAGCCCACGGCGAGGACGCGCTGATCGCTCTCGAAGAGCTACCAAAGGTGTAGGCGGAGATGCGCATCATCATCGTCACCACGTCGTACCCTTCGGCGGAAGACGACGCGAGTGGCCACTTCGTCGAGACCGAAGCGCGCGCCCTCGCGCGGGAGGGACACGAAGTCATCGTGCTCACGCCCGGCGCTCCAGGACGTTCCTTCGAACGAGGAGTAATCGTCGAACGCTTGCCTCACGGAGGCGCCTTCGGCGCGCCCGGCGCGCTGTATCGAATTTCCGAGAAGCCGCAGCGGCTGCGCGGTGCCTGGCAGTTCGTGCGTGGCGCACGCGCCTTCCTGCGCAATGAGCCTTGCGATCGGGTCGTCGCCCACTGGATCCTGCCGAGCGGCTGGCCCATTGCGACTGCGAGCGCCGCACCGCTCGAGGTGGTGGCCCACGGCAGCGACGTGCGCTTGCTGCGTTTGCTACCCCGCCCGCTGCGCGCGCTGATCTTGCGCAATTTGCTGAAGCGCGGAGCTCGCTTTCGTTTCGTCTCGTCCGAGCTCAGGAACCTCGTGGCGGACGCCGGCGCGGCGGAGCTGTACGCACGAGCGCACGTAGCGCCCAGTCCGATAGACGTTTCTTCCGCGCCCGACCGTGAGCACGCCCGCGCCGAGCGCAGGATTGATCCGCGCGAACGTTTGATCGTCATCGTCGGACGACTGGTCACGAGCAAACGCACCGCGACCGCGCTCTCCGCCGTCGGTTTGTTACCGCGCGCGCGAGTCGTGGTCGTCGGTAGCGGCCCGGAGCGCGCAGCACTGGAAAAGCGCTTCCCCGAAGCGCAATTCGTAGGGCACTTGCCGCGCGCCCAGGCGCTCGGTTGGATCGCGGCCGCAGACTTGCTCGTGAGTGCATCGCGTCACGAAGGCGCTCCGACGGTAGTGCGTGAAGCGCGAGCGCTGGGCATCCCGGTGGTCAGCACGTCGTCGAGCGACTTGCACGAGTGGGCGCGCAGCGACCGCGACTTGTTCGTGGTGTGAAGCCGCCTTCAGCCTTTGATGCGCGGCATGAGCTCGACGAAATTGCAGGGCCGGGTGCGACTGTCGAGCTGGGGCAGCAGAATACGCTCGAGCGCCAGGCGCACGGCGTTCGTCGAACCGGGCAGCGCGAACACCAGCGTAGTGCCGCACAACGCGGCTTCGGCGCGTGACTGAATGGTGCTGGCGCCGATCTCCGCGTAGCTCAGCATGCGGAACAGCTCGCCAAAACCCGGAATTGCTTTCGTGGTGACGCTCGCCAGTGCTTCCGGCGTCACGTCCCGCGCGGTGACTCCGGTGCCGCCGGTCATGATGACTACATCCAGCTCGGAAGACGCACACAGCTCGAGCAGAGCCGCACGGATCGCCTCGGACTCGTCCCGCACGATACGCCGCTCGGCCACACGGTGCCCGGCGAGCTCGAGCTGATCGACGATGTAGGTGCCACTCGCGTCGGTAGCGAGAGTGCGTGTATCGCTGATCGTCAATACCGCTACCCCGACGGGCACGAACGCGCGTTCGGACATGCCGTCGTCAACATAGTACAGCGGCGCGAAGTTGGCGTAAGCTCCGCTTCTGCGCATGCAAAACCCGTGGGAAAACCCGCCGCCAGCTCCAGCTCACGGCCATGCTCAAGCCGCGCCCGCTCCTCCTCCGCTCTCCGGAATCAGCGTGCTGAGTGGAGTGAAGTTCGTATTCGAAACTGGAGACTGGAAGAGCAACCTGCTGTTCGCGATGGTGCTGAGCTTGATTCCAATCGCAGGGCCAATCGCCCTAGCAGGCTGGCTCGCGGAAATGCATCAGCGCCTGGTGCGCCGGCATCCTCAGCCGCTGCCCAAATTCGACTTTGCTGATTTCGTCCACTACCTGGGACGCGGAGTGGCGGTGTTCCTGGTGGGACTCATCGCGGCACTGCCCATCGGGCTCGGCTTTGGCGTGGTGATCGTCGCAGCCGTGTTCGGCGGAATGCTGGCCGGCGCCGGCGGGGGCGGTGAATCGCTCGTGATGTTCGCCGTGTGGATCGTGGCCGGCTGCTTTTCCCTCGCTTGTTGGCTCCTCATGAGCGTGTTCCTGAACGCAGCACAGACCCGCGCAGAGCTGACGGAAGACGTTGGTCAAGCACTGAACTTCGCAAAGATCTGGGAGTACGCGCGCGCCACGTGG
>DATHEN010000848.1:0-2352 GCA_035318565.1 Polyangiaceae bacterium | reverse complement strand
GAACGGCGAAGAGCTCGCGCGCCGCTGCGATCGCACGCTGAGCTCGAGCAGCGGCAGAAGCGCACAGCTACCGAAAACGGAGGCGTTCGCGAGCAGCCCGACCTGGGTCGCGCGCCCCAGCCCCGCGCTCGATCGCACCGTGGACTTGGCACCGCTGGCGCCCTCGCCTTCCGAGCCCCGGGTGACGCGTCCCGAGTCGGTCGCTCGGCAAACTCCGGAGCAACCCGTGCTGCCGCAGCGGCCGTCGACTGCCCCGCGCGCAGCGTTTCCATGGCTCACGCTCGTCGGTGTGCTCCTGGGACTCGGGATCGCAGGCGGCGCCGCGTACTACGCTTTGTTCGTCAACATGCCGGAAGGTGGGCCGCCTCCTCCGCCGAGCAGCGTGGGTTCACCTCTACCTGAACCGACCGGCATTGGGGACGCCGCTGCGGATGCGTCGTCCCAGCAACCCCGCGACGTTCTACCCGCCGATTGCCCGCAGGATGCCTCCCTCTGCGAATGTTGCCCATCCGGTTTCACCTGCCAGGGACCGTGCGACGATTTCGTGACGACGAACGAACGCTGGCTCGTGCGCTTGGCCGCGCTCGAGGGGGAGGAAGGCGATGCCGGCCCGCTCGGCGCAGCAACCGAGGTGTGCATGCGTGTCGCAAACCGCAGAGAGGCCGAGGTTTGCAACACGCTTGCCAGCGTGGCGGATGCGAGAGTGCCCCCCGCCGCTTTGGAGGTGCTCGGCCTGGACCTGGTTCAGACTGGCGTCGAGATCGCCGTCCATCAAAAGTGGATATCGGAAGTGCCGATCGCGCGCACGACCCTCAGGGTCGCGATCAACCGCAAGCAGCTCTGTCAGGGCGTGGAGCTCACCGAGCTCGACGAGCCGGGCCCCGTCAAACGCCTGGTTTTGTACCTGGACCCGCCGGACCAAGACGCGGGGACGCGCTGCGCCACGACGACAAACCCGCCACCTTGAGGCGGAGCGCCACGGTCACGCCCAGACACCGCGTTCTGGGAGGCCACCGCTGCCCACCGGCGCGACTGGCACGACCCATGCTCTGCGCAAAGCATCATGCAGAAACCATGGCGCAGGTCCGGGCTGGGCGAGCTCGGCCGCGTTCTGGGCGTCGCGTTGCTGGTCGCACTCGCGATCGAGCTCGTGTACGTGCTCGGCGCTACGCTGATTCTGCGCGCACATCTGCTCGAACGTTGGCTCAACTCCGACCCGGACGACTTGAGCGTGCGGTTCGACAGCGCCTGGAGCTTCGTTCCCGGCGAAGTGAAGGTGCGGGGACTGCGGGTACGCGTCCAGGACAGCAACGTGCAGTTTCTGCTCACTATCGACGAAGCCAACGCCTCGATTGCCCTCTTCGAGCTGATGCAGAGGCGCTTTCACGTCACCGAAGTCGAGGCGAAGGGCACCCGCTTCTCGATGCGGAACCGTTTCGAGGATGTCGCCGGTCAGGAGCTCCGCGCGCGCGCCTACCCACCCATCGAAGGCTTCGCGGATCCTCCCCTCAAAGGCTGGAAGGTTCCGCACCGTAAGCTCGGAGCCCAACCCTTCCAGATCGAGATCGAACGAGTCGACGCCGAGGTGCTAGAGCTCTGGATTCTGGAGTACCGCTACGAAGGTCCCGCCCGAGCGCGCGGTGGATTTCGGTTGATACCCCGAGAGCGAGTGCGAGTGGGTCCGGCAGAGCTCGAGCTTGCGGGAGGCAAACTCTGGTTCGGAAAAGATCGCCCGCTGGCGGAGCCGCTGAAGGCAACGCTGCGCTGCCGGCTCGAGGACTTCGACGTGCGCGCCACTCACGGCTGGCACGTCTTCGATCATGTATCGGCCAAGGGATCCTTGGCGGCGTCGATTCGGGGGCTCGAGTCCACGCGCGCGTATCTCCACGGTAGCGCGGTTACGGTTGGCGCGGGCGCGGGCACGCTCAGCGCCGATCTCGGCCTCGACAAGGGACGCTTTCTGCCCGGCTCGCGTGCGACCTATCGCAGCGCGCGCATCGAGTTCTCGAAGGCGCCAGCGCGCTTGACGGGCGACGTGAGCCTCACGTTGAAAGTCGAAGAGCGTGATCGGCACCCGCTCGGAAGCTTGTCGGTGAGCGCGGAGAAGATCGAAGTCCAGGTGCACGAGCGTCTCGGAAAGCTCCAGCCCGCCGAGATTACCGGCATGAAGATGAATTTGGCGACGCGGCAGCTGCGTCTCTCGGAGACCTGGAAAATGGCCGCTCTAGACTTGGCGATTCCGCAGGCCAAGGTGCCCGATGCGCGACTGCTGACCGCCCTGGCAGGCAATCCGAAATCCTTCTCCGTCGAACGCGGCAGCGCGGCCGCGGCCGCCCGTGCTCGTCTGGACTC
>DATHEN010000847.1:0-5842 GCA_035318565.1 Polyangiaceae bacterium | reverse complement strand
CGTATTGATGGTCGGCGTGAACGGCGCCGGGAAAACCACCACCATCGGCAAGCTTGCCACCAAGCTCGAAGCCGAAGGCAAAAAGTGTGTTCTGGCAGCCGGAGACACGTTCCGCGCCGCGGCCGTTCAGCAGCTCATCGTCTGGGGGCAGCGCGTCGGCTGCGAGGTCGTGCGCGGCAAGGACGGCGCCGATCCGGGCAGCGTGATCTTCGACGCCATCAAGAAAGCGCAGGAAACCGGCGCTGACGTGGTGCTGGCCGACACGGCCGGCCGCCTGCACACGAAGACGAACTTGATGGGCGAGATGAAGAAGGTCGTCAAAACCGCGAGCAAGGCCCTGGATTCGGCGCCGCACGAAGTGCTGCTCGTGCTCGATGCGACGAACGGTCAAAACGCGCTCGCCCAGGCCAGCGAATTCAAGGACGCGCTGCCCCTCACCGGCATCGTGCTCACGAAGCTCGACGGCACCGCCAAGGGCGGCGTGATCCTCGGCATCTGCGACACGCTCGAGCTGCCGGTTCGCTTCATTGGTCTCGGCGAACGCGCCGACGACTTGCACGACTTTTCGCCGGACGAATTCGTGGAAGCACTACTCGGCAAAGATACGGAAGCGAGTGCTGCCTGATCAGCGTTGCACTGACGCTTACGCGTTTTGCTCGATGTTCCTCGCCGGGTGTACTAGCAATGCTGCTGGAGAGTCTTCGAGAGCCGATTGGCGATTCATTGAACACTTATCTAAGTAAGATCGTCGTGAGCTCGTGCGCAGAAGCGCGAGCTCGAAAGTCGTTCTCGCGAAGGATCGATCGCGTGATGCGGACCGAGGTAGGGCGAAGACGTGCAACGCCACACACAACGTGGGACTTTGCTAGTTTCGTTATTGATCACGAGAATTTCTGCGTGATATAGTCGCCCGACCATCGAGTTCTCGTCATTTACCTTGTTATTCCAGGTGGTTGCGGAGCTTCTCGTAGCGGCTGTTCCAGGGGAAAACGTCAAGAGGCATCGATGAACAAATCACGCATCGGGCTCCTCGCTGCAGCACTGCTCTGCGCGTTTCCCGCCAGCAGCTATGCGCAAAAGAAGGGCGATGCCAAAAAGGCTGAGGCCGCAGCAGCGCCAGTCGAAGAAGGCGCCGCCGGTGAAGGCGCTGCGGGTGAAGACGCAGCAGGCATGGAGCCCGTAGAGGGTGTCGGTGGCGAAGAGCTACCGGGTGAAGTGCCCGGCGGCGAAGGTCTCGAAGATATCTGCAAGCTCGACCCGGCTGCATGTCCCAAGCTGGACATGGACAAAGAGGCCGCGCGTCCGCTCAAAGAGCAAATCTACGCCGTGCAGCAGGTATTCGCGCTCCGCGCGCGCCGCTTCGAGCTGCAGCCCTACTGGTCTTTCTCGTTGAACGATCAGTTCGTGGCGCACCCCGCGCCGGGCTTGGCGCTGAACTATTACATCACCAACGTGCTCGCGGTCGGCGTGAACGGCAACTACTACCGCCCGTTCAACCTCGATAGCGACTTCAATACGCAGGTGCGCCGCGCCGCGCGCGTGGGCGTTCCGCTGACGGAGTATGATTGGGCCGCCGCCCTGAACTTCACGTACGTCCCCGCGTACGGAAAGTTCGCCGGCTTCGGCGATTTCATCTTCCACTACGATGCCTACGTCGTGGGTGGGGTCGGCGCGCTGAGTAGCCGTCCCATCCCGGTCATCGATCCGGAGTACCGCACCTTCGATTTCGAGCCGAAGCTGGCCTTCAACGCCGGGCTCGGGCTGCGAATTTTCTTCAATCGCTGGTTCGCCGCCATCCTCGAGGTGCGAGACTACATCTTCAACGACAAGCTCGAGAACATCGAGGTGAACGCCACGAACCCCGCGGACAAGGGGGACTGGACGGACGAAACCCGCCTGACGAACAACGTTCAAGCGCAGCTCGGTGTTGCGATCTTCATTCCGTTCTCGTTCGATTATCGGCTGCCGAAGTGATGGGCGAAGCGATGGGCACCAAGACCACCAAGACGAGAGCGGCTATCAAACGTCGCGGGCTTTTGGCACTCACTGCAGGCCTTGCCGTATGCGCTGCGGCCGAGCGGGCTGAGGCGCAGGAGGTTCTGATCACCGGGCCGCTCGCCGGAGCGCCCGCCGTGCGCAAGTTGCGCCTCTATCGCGAAGGTCGCTTCGAGCTGGCGCCTGCCATTTCCTTCACGCTGCTCGACGAGTACCAGCGCACGATCTTCCTCGGCGCTCGCCTGAATTACAACATCACCGACTGGCTCGCCCTCGGTGTTTGGGGTGCGTACGGCGGATTGATTCAGATCCCCACGTCACTCACGGACGAGGTTCAGACGGTCAACCGCCGCCGCCGGCGCGCGGAGCAAGCGTCGATCGACTCCGGGGCGGGACAAACGCCGGAAGGTCGCCTGACCGCGGTGAACTTGGGCTCGAGCTTCGAGGATCAGATCGGTTCCATCGATTGGATCGTCGCGCCGCAAGTCACAGCGGTGCCGTTTCGCGGCAAGCTGGCTCTGTTTCAGAGCATCTACCTGGATACGGATTTGTACTTCTTCGGCGGCGCCGCGTTCGCTGGTCTCAAAGAGCGCATGAACTGCGACACGGACTGCACTTCGCAGTTCGATCAAGAGAGCCGCGTGGCGATCGGGCCGACCTTCGGTCTCGGGTTCACGTTCTACGTGAACAAGTGGAGCGCGATCGGCTTCGAGTACCGCGCTTTTCCCTTCGCCTGGAACACGGGTGGCTTCGATACCCGCGGTGGCGGCAAGGACGAGAAGTTCCCCGACAACAAGATCACGGACGCGGATCGCGAGTTCAAGTTCAACCAGGTACTCACGATCAGCTACAACTTCTATCTGCCCGCCGAGCATCGGGTCAGCGAGTAACCGGGTCAGCGCGCGCAGCGCCGTCGCCGACCCCGTCGCCTGCTGCCGCAAACGCTGACCGCGGCCGGCGAAAGTATCTCAGCCGGTGCGGCGCACCTTGCCAGCTTGGAACGCGAAGTCCGGCGGCAAGCCCTTGCGACACGTGTCCACGAGCTCGGCCGGGATTTCCCAACCGCGCTCCGAGAGCCCCTGCGCGATGCGGTTCTTCACGCGCAGCGACTCCTCTTCCTCCAGCGCCGCTATGAGCGTCGGCACAGACTCGGTGTTGCCCATGGCGAACAGCGTGGTGACCGCCGTGAAGCGAACCGGTTCGCTCATGTCTTGCAAGAATGGCTCGACGGCGACGCGCACGTCGTCCGAAGGAAACTCCTCGAGCGTGGCAATGATCTGAACCTTGGGTTCCGGATTTCTGACGTACTCGGTGTCGAATAGATCGAGCAGGCTCAGGAGCTCGTCGGCGTAGCGGTCCTTGGGCACGATTTCTCGAACTGCTTTGAGTGGCCAGGTGAGGCTCTCCGCCTTCTTGCAGAACTCACGGATCGGATCGAGCGCTGCTTCGCCCGCCGCCACGACTCCGCGCAAGGCCGCCTCTTTCTCTTCCTGATCCGTGATCGAAGGATCCATGTGCCAGGTGAAGCGCTTCAGAAGCACGGCGGTGCCGGGACCGGTCGCCATGCGACTGAGCTCCTCGATGGCCTCCTGGCGATCGTAATTTTGCGAGAGCTTGTTGCTGACGAGCTTCTCGAGCTTGCCCAGCTCGCGCTCGCTTACCTTACGGGGTGCCGCTTCCCCCTTCTTCTTTCCAAGAAAATCGAACAGAGCCATAACCCATCAATCCTTGTGAGCCTCGGGTCTTAGCACTACTGCCCGCGAACTACAGCGAAGACGCGCACTGGGCCGGCGCAGCCGGCTCAGCCGCGTTTTGAGGTCCGGGCGGCGGGCGCGGGCACGTTTATGGGCACGGGCACGTTTTTTAGGGCAGAGGCACCGCGAGCAGAATCACGGCGTTATCCCTCAGCTGAACCTGGAAGCGCACGGGGCGGCCGTACTTGGCAGCGCTCTCCCGTTCGCTGCCCTGGATGCGGGTGACGAACGCGTCGAACGTGATGTGGTCCACCGGGTCGCCGAGCTGGCGCTTGGCGGCGATGTACTCGCTGTACAGCCGGCGGTAGTACTGCTCGACCGGTTCGGCGGCGAGCGCGGCAGCTACTCGGGGTTCGATGTTCTGGCCGACCGCCGAGCTCTCGTCGACGCTCAACGCTTCTTTGAAAGTGTTCGCGGAAGCGGGCACCGAAGGCCGCCCTTGCTCGTCGGTCGTGTCTTCTGGCACGCCCATCAAGGCGTTCAAGAGCGAGTTGATACGGAACACGAGGCCGCCGAGCTCTTCGTGCTCGAGTTGGAAGCGCAGCTCGGAGTTGCCGTTGATGATGGCGAGTAGGCCGTCTTCCAGCTCCGAGATCGGCTGCGAGATGTAATTGCCGAGCAGCACGCCGCCGACGATCACGAGCAGCATTCCGAGCGCCGTGACGCCCAGGATCGGCCAGAGCACGCCGCCCAGACTGTCAACCAGCGACGCTCGCACGGCACCGATCAGCACCGCGCGCCGCCCGTTGCCGTAACCCTCCAGCGGCGTGGCGCCGAACAGGTGATCGGCCGACTCGTTCTCGCCACTCGTGACGCTGCCGGTGCTGAGCGCGCTCTGAGCCGTACCCAGCACGTTCTGGCCCGCTGCGGCAGCGATGACCGCACCGTCCGCGCGGCCGCTGTTCGCCACGAGCTCGAGCTTGTCCGCCTGCGTCGGCACGGCGAGCAGCAGCAGGTTGCCGCTGGTCAGCTCGCTCGTACGCGCGAGACGCTCGTCGTTCAAGGGCGTACCGACCAGCACGGCACCGATGACTTTGTCGGTCTCGTTGCGCACGGGCGCGTAGCTGACGAGCAGCTGCTCCTGACGCTGGCGGTTCAGCCAGACGTCGCTCATCGTCCTGCCCGTCTTGAGGGTCTCCATCAGCGATGGGTACGCGGCACCCATGTTGTCGCCGCGCATCAAGGCCGAGCCGTTCCGGCCGAGCGCAGTGCCCTGCTCATCGACGAACAGGACCAGCGAGGGGGCCATCTTCGCGAACGTGGGCTCGCTCACGGCGGCGTCCCGCAGGCGATTGGCCGCGACCGTTGCGCTCTCACTGCGGCCCTCCGGTGTGCCCACCGCGAGTACGTTGCGGACGCCTTCGGTCATGACCTGCTCGTTGAGCCAGCGTTCCAGGCGCAGTGCATCCACGGCGAGCTGCGCGTTGGCGGCGCGAAGCGCTTGAGCTACTTGCACTTTTTGCTGGCTCTTATTGGCCAGAACGTCGCGCAGCGACGTCGCCAACATCACGTAGGACAGTAGGCCGACGACCAGTACGATGCCCGCGTTGACGACGATGATCTTCCAGCGCATTTTCCTCGAGCCCCTTCTCGCACTCTAGACTGGGCGATCCAAGCTTCCTGCTGGTTTCGCCGCCCTCTGCTTCAGGCACTAAGTAGACAGACCCGCGACGACCGGGGAGCGTATCACCCGGGCTACTCGAGCCACAACGCCATGCATAATGCCCTGGGTATCGTAGACGATCCGATTTTTTTGGAACATCGGGCCTTTGGCCCACACCCCGAGCGGCCGGAGCGCTTGGAGGCGGCGCGCAACGCCGTGGAGCACGCCGACATCGCCCTACCCCGCCACAATCTACCGCCACGCGATGCGACGCTCGATGAGCTGAATCGCGTGCACTCGAGCCAGTACGTCGAGTCTCTACAGCGGGCGCAGGGCAAATCGGGGCACTTCGACGCCGACACGTTCTACGGCCCGCGTTCGGTGGGCGCGGCGCTGCGCGCGGCGGGCGGCGCCATCGAGCTGGTGTCCGCGCTCCAGACCGGCGCAATCGGCTATGGCGTCGCCTTGTTGCGGCCGCCGGGACACCACG
>DATHEN010000846.1:0-3393 GCA_035318565.1 Polyangiaceae bacterium | reverse complement strand
AGCTCGCAACGGTAGCCCGGCGGGTACCGCTCTTCCGAACGCACGCCCCGCTCGTAAGGGTGCCGCGAATCCCGGCGCGGAAGCGGGGGACGACGAGGCCGCAGGCCGCCGTAAGCGCCGCCGCAGGCGCCGCCGCGGGCGTGGAGACGCAGACGCAGACGTCACCGCAAAAGCTCCAAAAGCTCCCGTGAAGCCGCGCGAGCCGCGCGAACCTCCTCGCGAATCACGCGATCTCCGCCGTCCGCTGCCGCGACGCGAGGCCCGTTCAGCACGTGACCGCGGCGGCAAGCGAGGCTCTGCCAACTCGAGTCGCGTGGCCCGCTCCGTGCCGATCACCGAGGTGGTCCGCGAGGGCGATGAAGTCATCGTACAGATCTCGAAAGAGCCGATTGGCACGAAAGGCGCACGCGTCACCAGCCACGTGTCACTGCCGGGGCGCTACGCGGTGTACCTGCCCACCGTCGAGCACGTGGGAGTCTCGAAGCGTATCGGCTCTCCGCGCGAGCGTTCGCGACTGCGCGCGGTGATCGAAACCCTGAAACCGCAGACCGGCGGTTTGATCGTGCGCACCGTCGCCGAGGGGCTGACGAAGAAAGCGCTCAAAGCGGACATCGGCTACCTCATCAAGCTATGGGCTGAGATTTCGCGCAAGCACGACACCGCCAAGGCGCCGTCGATCTTGTACGCCGAGCTCGATCTGGTGCTGAAGACAGCGCGCGATCTCTTCACGGACGAGATCGACAAGATCGTCATCGACGACAAGGATCAGCACGCGAGACTCGTGCGTTTCGTCGAGATGTTCCTGCCGGAGCGCGTCAAGGACATCGAGCTCTACGCCGGAGACGAGCCGATCTTCGACGCTTACGGCATCGAAGACGAAATCAGCCGCGCGCTCAGCCGCAAGGTGCCTCTGCCGAGCGGCGGATACCTGATCATCGATCAGGCGGAAGCGCTCACGGCCATCGACGTGAACACCGGACGCTACGTCGGGAAAGGCAGCAAAGATCTCGAGGAGACCGCGCTCAAGACCAACCTGGAAGCGGTCGAGGAAATCGCCTACCAGCTACGTTTTCGCAACATCGGCGGGCTGGTGATCCTCGACTTGATCGACATGGAGCACGCCGGCAACCGTGACAAAGTCTGGCGAGCGCTCGAGCACGCGCTGGCCAAGGACAAGGCGAAGACCACGCTCAACCGCATCAGCGAGCTCGGCTTGATCGAGATGACGCGCAAGCGCACGCGCGAAAGCCTGAGCCGAATACTCCACGAGCCGTGCTTCTACTGCGACGGCACCGGTCAAATTCAATCACGCACGACGATCGCCTACGAAATCTTGCGCCAGATTCGCCGCGAGCGGCACACCCTGCCCGGCTACGTGGTGATCGTGAATGCGCACCCGGCCGTGGTCGACCTGATGACTGGCGAGGAAAAAGCCGCCGTGACCGACGCAGAACGGCGCTACATGCGGCGCATCGAGTTCAATGCGCGCCGCGAATATCACATCGAGCAGTTCGATTTGCAGGGCAAATAAACCCGAGTGATGCCGAGGCCACCATGAGCGACAGCCGCAAAAACGAGCGCGTCACGATCAACAAAGAGTTCGATTCCTTCGATCAGTTCATCCAGGAATACGTAACCAACATTTCACGCTCCGGCGCCTTCATCAAGACCAAGACTCCGCTGCCGGTGGGCACGGAGGTCAACTTGCGCTTCACGGTGATCATGGATGACATCGAGAGCATCGAGGGCATCGGTCAGGTGGTGCGCGTCGAGACCGATCCGCCCGGGATGGGCGTGGTCTTCAAAGAGCTTTCGAGCTACTCGAAGAACCTGATCGAGAAGCTCTTGACCGCCAAAAACACAGGCTGATCGCGGACGGACGGCTAACTGAGCGCCGCTGCGCTCCCCTGTCCTATCTTCCATTGCTCCGCGAGCTGCAGCGTGCGCGCGTTCTCCGGCACGCGAGTCAGGAAGCTTTGTCTCAGCTCCGGATCGTCGATGTGCGCCGCGCGCTGCATCAAGTGCTGGTGGGCGTCCGAAAGCGCCGCGCTGGCGCGGGCGTCCTGACCGGCCGCGAACAGCGCCTCGGCGTAGATGAGCCGCACGAAGGAATCGCCGTCTTCGATCATGTCCGGGACGTCGAGGAGCTCGTTCGCTTCATGTGCGGCCTGCAGGGCTTCGTTGACGCGCCGCTGTCCGAGCAGCGCGCTCGCGACGATGCCCAGG
Source organism: Polyangiaceae bacterium (assembly GCA_035318565.1). Taxonomy (GTDB): domain Bacteria; phylum Myxococcota_A; class Polyangia; order Polyangiales; family Polyangiaceae; genus DATDJP01. The sequence continues at coordinate 1,167 of DATHEN010000846.1, read as the reverse complement.
GCATAGCCGCGCAAGCTCGGTGGAATGTCGGCGATGCTCGCGGCAGAGTGCGCCTGAGCCTCGGCACGAACGTACTCTTCACGGAGCATGTACAAGCGCGCCAGGCAGATCTGCGTGAATGCCACGCCGCGGTGGTCTTCCTGGACCTGGAACTCGTCGAGCGCCGACTGAAACAGCTCCTCGGCTTGTTCGAGGCGTCCCTGCCGGGCCAGCGCCAGACCGAGATTCACACGCGGCACCGTCGGCGCCACCCCGATGCGCGTGCCGACCGTGAGCGCGACGCGCAGCGCGGACTCGGCGCGTTCGTAGTCGCCCAGCGAGAGACGTAGCGCGCCGACGCAGATGCGCGCCAAGCTGTGCCAGCGCTGATGGCCGGCGCGCTGGAAATCCTGGCTGGCGGCCTCGTGCAGGCGCAGCGCCGCCGCTAGATTGAAGCGCGCGAGCTCGTAAGCCGAGTAGCTGGTCTTGACCACGCCGGCGCTGATCGGGTCTTTCTCCACGATCGGATCTGCGTGGTCCTTGAGCCACGCCAGCGCCGACTCGGCGAGCTGGATGCGGCCCACGTCGATCGCGTGGGCGGCCGCGACGGCCAGCGCGATCACCCAGAGCTCGCTCGGACGGTCATTGGCGTTCTGGATCAAGGCGCGCGTCCAGCGTTCCACCTCCTCGACCTGCCCGAGCAGGGCGCTGGCCCAGATCACCTGATGCGCAGCGTGCGCCCAGCGTTCGGAAATCTCGTCGCCTCCGCCGTGTGGCCGGAGGTGGCGCAACGCTTCGAGACCGCACTGCGCTGCGCTCTTGTATTCACCCCGCCAGTTGTGAGCCTCAGCCTGGATCAGCCGGAGTTTGCCCAGCGTCTCCGCACGAGCCCCGCACGCCACCGCGTGCTCCACGTGCGCCAGCGCCGCGGCCAAGTCGTCGCCGCCGAAGGCCTGCTCGGCGGCGCGCTCGTAACACAGAAGCGCGCGCGAGGCGTCCCCGCCGCGCTGAAAGTGCTCGGCCAGCGCCACGGCATCCCGTTCACCGGCGCGTTGCAGCCATTCGGCGGCGAGCCGGTGACCGAGCACGCGATCTTCGTCCGTCAACGTGGCGTAAGCGGCGTCCCGAATCAGCGCGTGCCGGAATATGTATTCCGTCTCCGCAGCGAGCTTCGAATCGCGACGCAGG
>DATHEN010000845.1:0-6512 GCA_035318565.1 Polyangiaceae bacterium | reverse complement strand
CTCCGCGGAGACGGTGGAAAAAACGACGCTCGGGCGGCTGGTACCGGGCAGTGAGCTGAACCTGGAGCGCTCGCTCGCGCTCGGCCAGCGGCTCGGCGGACACCTGGTGAGCGGCCACGTCGATGCGCTGGCCGTGGTGATGAGCCGGGAAAACGTCGGAGAAGCGCTGCGCGTGGAGCTTGCCATTCGGCACGACCTCCAGCGTTTCGTTGCCAAAAAAGGATCCGTCACGCTCGACGGCGTCTCGCTGACGGTCAATGATCTCAGCCCCGTCGGTTTCGAGATCATGCTGATCCCGCACACCCTGGCCGTCACCAATTTGAGAGACCTGCAGCCGGGCCGCGAGCTCAACTTCGAAGTCGATCAAGTCGCGCGCTACGTCATTCACTACCTCGAGGCAGCGCAGCGCTCGGTAGCCACACCGGACGCCACGTCCCTGCTCGAGGCCCGAGCCGCCGAAAACTCAGCGCTGCGAACGTCCCTCACGCGCGCCGGAATTTTATGAACAGCGATCGTCATCCGCCGGAATCTCAATCCATGCAAGCCGTGCCCGAGGCGGTTCCACGCCCGCTCGACATCGATCCGGAGCACCTGCAACGCGTGCAGGCCGCCATAGACGACATCCGAGCCGGGAAGATGATCATCCTGGTCGACGACGAAGACCGCGAGAACGAGGGCGACTTGTGCATGGCTGCCGACGTCGTCACGCCCGAGGCCATCAACTTCATGGCGACTCACGGGCGCGGCTTGATTTGTCTCGCGCTCACTGAAGATCAGATCGATCGCCTCGAGCTGCCGATGATGACCCTGCCCAAGTGGCGTGGCGGCCCGCCGCTCGGTACCGCTTTCACGGTCAGCATCGAAGCCAGCTTCGGGGTGACCACGGGCATCAGCGCGGCCGATCGCGCGCACACCATCCGGGTAGCGGCGAGCGCTGCGGCCAAGCCGGATGACATCGTGACTCCCGGGCACGTATTTCCACTCAAGGCTCGCCGCGGTGGCGTGCTCGTGCGCGCCGGGCAAACCGAAGGCTCCGTCGATCTGGCGCGGCTCGCCGGTCGCGGGCCGGGCGGCGTGATCTGCGAGATCATGAAAGACGACGGCACGATGGCGCGCATGCCGGATCTCGAGCAATTCGCCAGCCGGCACAATCTGCGCATCGTCACCATAGCGGACTTGATCTGGTACCGGCTCCAGACCGAGCAGCTGGTGCGCCGGATGGACGAAGGCGAAATCGTGCTCGATCGTACCGGCACCCCGTGGCGCGCGCTGATCTACGAAGCCACCGTCGATGAACGGCAGATTCTCGCGCTCGTCAAAGGTGATTTGCACGAGCCGGATGCAGTGCTCTGCCGCATGCACACCGGCTCCACGCTCGCCGACACGTTCAGCTCCACCTTGAGTGAAGGCGCGCGCAACCTCGAGGAGGCCATCGACGCCATCGAGCGCGATCGCCACGGCGTGGTCGTGTATCTGCCGCCGCGCGGTGATCTGCGTGCGGAGCTCGTGGCCATGGCCAACGGCGGCGAGCTGAAGAGCTCGCCGGTCGCGGCGCACGCTCCGCCGAGCTCGCGGGCCGGCCGGCCACATGGCGGTACTTTGCGTGAATACGGGCTGGGGGCGCAGGTGCTGCGCGAGCTCGGCTTGCACCGCATTCGGCTGCTCACCAACAATCCGCGCAAAATCGCAGGCATCAACGGCTTCGGTCTGCAAGTCATCGAGAGCGTGGCGTTGCTCTCGATGCGCTAGAGCGAGCATGGGTGCGCGAACCACAGCCCGCGAAGCGGCGTTGCAAATGCTCTTCGCCGTGGAAGCCGGCAGCAGCAACGCCGATCAGGTGATTTACGACTTTTGGCGCGAGCTGCCCGGCGACGCCGAGGGCCGCGAATACGCCGACGAGGTCGTGCGCGGCGTGACGGGCGATTTGCCCGCGCTCGACGCGCGCATTCGCGCAGCGAGCACCAACTGGCGGCTCGAGCGCATGACGCGCGTGGATCGCAACGTGCTTCGCATCGGCGCCTGGGAGCTCGTGAGCAAGAGCGAGATCCCGCGCGCGGTGATCCTGGACGAAGCCGTGGAGATCGCCAAGCGCTTCGGCACGGAAGAAAGCGGAGCGTTCGTCAACGGCGTGCTCGATCGCATCGCGGACGATTGCGGCCGAGCCGACGAACCGATCACCCCTGACGCCGCAGCAGGCTGAGCCGAGGCTCGATCGTGGATTTGCGCTTCACGACGCCGCAGCTCAGAAAGCTCGATCAAGTCGGGACCGAGGTTTTGGTGGCCACTCTGGCGGCGGATGAACGACCTCCGCATGGCGTAGCGGGGCTCGTCGATTGGCGCTTGGCGGGCCGCGTCTCCAAGCTGCTCGCTTCGGGCTTCGCCACGGGCAGCTTGGGCGAGGTGTTGCTCATACCGGGCAAGCCCAAGCTGCCGTTCGACAAAGTGGTGTTGTTCGGCTCCGGTAGCAGCAGCGAGTTCAACGAACATGTCTTTCGCTTCGTGATCGACAAAGTATTGTCCACGCTCGAGGGCTTGCGCGCACGCACCGCGGTGGTCGAGTTGCCGGGGCGTCACATCGGTGCGATCAGCGCCGAGCGCGCTGCGGACATCCTGCTCGAGAGCGCGGGCGGCCGCCCCGAACACGACGTCTGGACGCTGGTGGACTCAGCGGAAGCGCAGCGCGCGATCACGCAGCACATGATTCAGGAACGGCGGCGAGTCCGCCATGCGTAGGCTCTTTCGAGCGCTCGCTCAGCGCACGATTTTGACGCCGCCGAGCGCGAGTAGTCCCGTCTCGGGAATGCGATCGTATTCGAGCAGCAGGCCGTCGTAGTGGTGCACTTCTTCGGTGCCGTGCGGGTTCGCGGGCGCCTTTTCGCGCCGCTTCGGCTGACCCAGGTGTTCCTGAATGGCTTCCGGTGTCATGCCCAGCATGAGATCCGGAAGGATGACGCCGTTGAAAACGCCGTAGACCCTCGGCGTGCCGTCGGCTGCGACGCCACCCGCTTTGCGGTCCACGCGATGAATGAAGATCGAACGAGTCACGCCATCGACGAGCTCGAACTCGACGGCTTGCGTGAAATAGCGACAGCGGTCACGGCTGAGCTCTTCACACTTGGCCTGCATGTGGCGTTCGATGGTGGCCACCGTGGCGCCGATGCGCAAAGGTCCGATGCCCTTGCCCGGCAGGATCGCAAAGCGCGGACCCACCGGTACGCGGAAGCTCCGCGGCCGCGCCGCGGCGGCTTCGCGTGGCGAGTCGGTGCCCGCGTCGGCGCCTGGCGTTCGTTCAGCGGGCGCTGGGTCGCTGCAGCGCGAGCAGCCGCTACTCAGGCCTGAGGCGAGCACTGCGAAACATGCGAGCGCCGGGCAAACCCACGCTGGCGGCCCGAGCCGGGGTGAGCTGTGCATGTTGCGCCGGGGCTTAGCACCTAAGCTCGTGGAAAGTCACGCTCGAGGCGTTTACACCGGCCACGATTTACGACACGCTGCCGCGTCGAGCCGGCTTTCGGTTCGCGTCCGCGGTGTTATCGATTTGCGATGAGCTCCCTCGACCAGCTTCATTTCGTGTTCGTCACCGGCAAGGGCGGCGTCGGCAAGACCACGGTGTCGGCGGCGCTGGCGCAGAGGCTCGCGGGCAAGGGCCGGCGGGTGCTCGTGGCGCTGTGCGGCGCCAAGGAGCGTCTCTCCACGCTGTTCGGAGTAGCCCCGATCGGCACCGAGATACGCAGCATCGCGCCGAACATCTCTGCCGTGAGGCTCACCGCGGACGTGGCCCTTCGTCAGTACGGCGGAATGGTCCTGCGCAGCCAGGCCGTTTACAACGCCGTGTTCGACAACAAGTACGTGAAGAGCTTCTTCAGCGCCGTGCCCGGCCTGAGCGAGTGGGCCGTGCTCGGCAAAGCCTGGTACCACGCGACCGAAACCCTGGAGGACGGGTCGCGCCGCTTCGACATCGTGCTCTTCGATGCGCCCGCCACCGGCCATGGGCTCGACATGCTGCGCGTTCCCAAAGTGATCGTGGAGGTCGTTCCACCCGGCCTGCTGCGACGTGAGGCCGAGCGCGCCTGGACCATGTTTCAAGATCCGCGCCAGAGCGGCGTTTTGATCGTCACACAGCCGGAGGACATGCCCACCAATGAAACACTCGAGCTCGCCGGCGCGCTGCGCGACGAGCTGAAGCTTCCACTCGCCATGTTGGTCGTCAACTCCGTGTTCGAGCCGCTGTTCAACGAAGCGGAGCGCACACAATTGCTGGCGCCGCGCGAGCTGGATCGCAACGATCCGGGCGACGAAGCCGTGGCTTGCGGAATTCGCCGCGCCATTCGCGAGCGGGTGCAAGCGGCGAGCCTCGCCAAGCTCGAGAGCATTCCGGCGCCGCGCGTGGAGCTGCCGCTCTTGCTGGTGGACGCCGCTACCCCGGCAGCCGTTCAGACTCTGTCCGAGTGTTTTTGACGGGTGTTGGTGCATTTGTCCATGTGGCGCTATCTTCGAACGAGCGTTTAGATGGGAGAGCACCCGTGGAAGGCAGGTCGGGTACTGGCCGGTCGCTACCAGCTCGAAACTCCGCTCGGCTCCGGCGGCATGGGAGCGGTCTGGCGCGCGCAACACCTGGTTCTGCAGGCGCCCGTTGCCATCAAGTTGATGGACCCCGAAATTGCCGGGGATGCGGACACGATTTCGCGATTCATGCGCGAGGCTCAGGCGGCCGCGACGCTGCGTAGCCCGCACGTCGTTCAGATCATCGACTACGGCATGGACGGCCTGGTCCCGTTCATGGTCATGGAGCTCCTGGAAGGGGAAACGCTGGCCGAACGGATCCGCAACGCCGGCCGCCTGCTATCCGCCGAAACTCTGCGCATCTTCACGCAAGTGGCGCGCGCGGTGCAGCGCGCGCACGAAGCCAACATCATCCACCGCGATCTGAAACCCGAGAACGTGTTTCTGGTTCTCAACCAGGACGAACACGTCGCGAAGGTACTCGACTTCGGCGTCGCGAAGATGAACGTGGCGCACCTCGGACCGAGCGGCGCGCGCACGAAAACAGGCTCGTTGCTCGGTACGCCGTTTTACATGAGCCCCGAACAGGCCCAGGGCAACAAGGCGGTCGATCACCGATCGGATCTCTGGTCGCTCGGCGTGATCGTCTTCGAGATGCTCACCGGACGGCGTCCATTTTACAGCGACGGCCTGGGGGATCTCGTGCTGCAAATCTGCGTGCGTGACATCCCGGTGCCGTCGAGCTTCGCGCCCGTGCCCGACGGTTTCGACGGATGGTTCGCGCGAGCCACCACCCGCGAACCGGACCGGCGCTTTCAATCAGCGCGCGAGATGGCGGAAGCATTGCGCGAAGCACTCGGCATCGAGGGACGCGAAACGCTCGGTACCTTTCCCGAGGCTTCGGATTCCATGCGCACGGCGCCCGTGGTCGTGAGCGGACCCGTGCCCGTCGGCTCGCTCGCTACCTCGTCGCGAGTGCCAGCGCTTCAAGGGGGACGCGGCTCGCGTCCGGACGATGAAGACCCGGCTCACACTGCGCGCGCGCCGACTCTACTCGTGCCGGGCGGCAACAAGCCGTCGCTCACGGTGCAGCAGTTCGGCACGACGTCGCGCTCGGCTCCCGTCAAAGTGGGCGGCCCGGGACCGCTCGTGTTCGGCGTGGCCGCGGTTGCTCTCGCGGTCGGCGTGGCCGCCGGCATCATGTTGCTCCGCCAGCGCGCCGGCAATGATCCGGATCGGCCTCTGCCCGTGATCGAGGTGGACGCGGGTACTCGCGAACAGCCAGCAGAGCTCGACAATCCGATCCCGGAACCCCCGCCACTCGAGCAGGAGCCCGAGGAGCCAGAGCCCCGTCCGAACGAAGGCACGCCCGCGGTCGATTCCGGGGCCGCACGGACTCCTACTCCGGAGACCGACCCCAAGCGCCGCCCGGAGGAGCCCGTACGTCCGTTGCCGGAAGCGTCCGTGGCGCCGCCGGCCATGCCCGATGCCGGCTGGGTGAAGCCGGATTGGGCCCGCCCGGACGACGAGACGCCGTCTGCGCCCAGCGAACCCGATACGCCGAGTGAACCGCACTGAGATGTAGGCGCGGGTGTTCTAGTTGCGGGAGTGCCGGCCAGCTCCGCTGCGCGGCGCCAGGTTCAGGACAATCATGCGCAAGTCATCGAGCTCGAACGGCTTCTCGAGAACCGTGAGCGCTCCGAGTTCATCGGCGCGTGAGGTCTCGCAGTGCTCCGGATACGCTGTCATCAGCACCGCCGGGGTGTGGATGCCGGCGGCCCGCAGCTGATCGAGTGCTGCCAGTCCGTCGCGCTGCGGCATGCACACGTCGGACACGATCAGATCGGGCTCTTCGTAGGTCGGTCCGTCCGCTTCGCGGCGCAGCATGTAGTCGAGCAGCTCCTGCCCGTTCGACAGCTCCGTCACCTCGTAGCCATCAAGACGCAGCACCGCGGCGACCATGCGTCGCTGCTCGTAGTCGTCTTCCACCAGCAGGATGCGAATACGACGCT
>DATHEN010000844.1:0-3146 GCA_035318565.1 Polyangiaceae bacterium | reverse complement strand
GTTGGGATGCGAATCATTCTGGACCGAAACTTGGCATCTTGGCCAAGCTCGACCTGCCATTCATGAGGGGCGTCTCCCGTGATGCGGGTGAACCATTTCGCGTACTCGCTTTGCATATCGGGCATGTGCGCTTGAACTCCTTGACGCCTAGTTCGCCAGGCGTCTCAAACGGACTCGCACCAAGAACATTGGACATGCAGCGACTAAAGCGCGCGGGCGCTTGTTAAAGCCCTCAGTCCAAAGAAGCGCCGAGGCGGCAACTTCCTGACCTTCCATCCTCCGCCTACAGATGCTGCAATGCTTCAATGGGGCCGCCGCGCGAACACGGCGGAATGGGCCTGAGAACGGGGCCGCCTCGGCAATGGGAGAATGCAGTCCTAGATCTCGAATGTCAACTTCATTGCAGCATCCGTTGGCGGAGGTCAAGGAGGTGTTGACACGACGACGCGGCTTGCTTACTGATGGACGCCCATGACCATCAAGGCGCGCATTTTTCGGTTCCACGTGGGCAGACTCTTCGTGGAGGTAGCGAGCTACGAGCTCACAATGGCGATGGTTTCGGTGCGGCCATCGCCGGCCCCTACCATTGCGACTGCCAAGCAGATCGGCTTCGGGCGCTAAGAAGCACACAGCCTCCGGGCGCCGCGGCAAACGGTTTCGATCGCTTTGACTGCAAGCGGCGCTGCCACGTCGCGCGAATGGCATCGTACTCACGGTTTGACTCACGGGGCGTTCCCTATCTCCACAATTCCCCCACCAATCGTGAAATGCACAAACCGTCCAATCACGACGCCACCCGCCATCTCGATCGCCGTCGCATACGCCGCTAACTGCGGCGCGTACCCCAGCGCTCGTGACTCCCACTCCGACGCGCGCCCCGGAAAACTCTTGTGGTCGATGATAACAAATCCGTTCGGTGTTTCGAGCAAAAGATCGATCGCGCCTTCGATTCGACGTCGTCCGTGAGGTGACGCCATCACGGCCGTGATGGGTACCTCGCGGTGCCACACGGAGTTCGGCCAGCGCTGTGCCACGAACGTGCGCAGCGCATCGCTCGCAGCGACGGCAACATCCGGTGCAAAGCAGCCGTCTAGCTGCGCATTTCGAAAGACGCGCGCCGCGAGCTCTGTCCGTTCGAGCGCGGTAAGCTCGAAATGATCCGCAGCCAAAAATGCATGCAGCGCGCTGCCCACTTGGTCGAACGTGACGCCCTTCGGTGTAGCGAAGGGCATGCGACGCGTGAAACGCCGCGAGCTGAGAATGCGCGCATCGCCCGCCTCGAACCCCTCCTCGGCAGCGCGTGACGGTGCGATCCAGTACGGAGGCGCATCGGCTGGCTCCACCGGCGTCTTGGCAAACCATAGGCGCGGCTCGTCCGTTGATGAGCCGCACTCTGGCGCGTCGGTTGCCTGCAATGACCAAACGCGTACCGGTACGCTCGTGCGCTGGCCGTCTACTCCGCGGATTGCGAGCTGCGGTTCTGGGTCGCCCGGGTCGGGCAATGTGAGCAACGGCCCGCGCTGGTCGCAGAGCTCGTCGAGCCACGCCTTGGATGGCCCCTTCTTCTGCAAGTGCACACCGAATATGAGGTGATCGCGTGCGCGCGTGCAGCCGACGTACAGCAGGCGGACGCGCTCGCGGGCGTCGCGTTCGGCGATGGCTTTGCCTACCGACGTGTGGGCGGCGCGTTCGGCGAGGGGCGCGACGCGGCGCAGGCCGTTGCGTGGGCCGCCCAGGGGCCAGGGCCAGTAACGGATCCAGCGGCCGCCTAGAGGATCGGTTGCGTCGAAGTCGGGGCGTTCGCTCTCTGGCGTGACGTCGAAGGCGTCGCGCTTGCGGGGGCGATCGAGGCTGCCGAGGATGACGACGGGCCACTCGAGGCCTTTGGCCTTGTGGTAGGTCGAGATGAAAACGGCATCTTCGTGGCCGCCGGTGTGTTGTTCGTCGGTGGCGCGCTCTTCGTCGCGCTGGCGAATGACTTGCTGCGTTTCTTCGAAGTAGCGAAGCAAACCGGCCAGGGACGCGGCCTCGCGCTGATAGCTGCAGCGCTCCTCGTAGGCCGCGGCGAGTGCGCGGAGTGCTTCTAGGTTGGCCAAACGTTGGGATGGGTCCGGCCAGCGGACGGCCAGCGCTGAAACATCCAAGACGGCGAGCACTCGATCGAGTGTTTCTGCGGGTGAGAGGATCCCGAGCTCTGCTCGCAGGTGCTCGAGGGGCAGACCTGCCGCGTTGAGTTCGCTTGCGGGCTCGCGGTCGGCGAGTGGCTCTGCTGCGCTTCGAGTAGCGCAAGCGCGGATGCGGGCCGACAACCAGCGTTCGCAGGGCTTCGCGCTCGCTGTTTCGTTCTCGATGGAGGCGCTGGTAGCGAAGCCGGTCAGCGCTTCGATTTCGGCTGCGGCGAGCGTATCGTGTCGATCGACCAGCAAGCGCAGGGCCGCGGCAACGAGGGTGCCTTCCGGCGTCGTCAGCAGTCCGACGCGCGGGAGCACGGTCGCGACGCCGCGTGCTTCGAGAGCGAGCGACAAGCGCTGCGCTTCCGCGTTCGAATAGACGAGGACGGCGATGTCGCTTGGACGCAGCCGGCGCGCTTCGCCGCTGACGCGATCGACGACGGGGGTAGCGTCTGGAAATTGGAGCAGACGAGCCACGCCTTCCGCCAGTGCGACTTGTTGCTCTTTACCTTCGAGCCACCAGAGTCCGAATGCGGGAAGTTTGTCGAGTTCGGGCACACGTTCGCGCTTGGCGGAAGTGACGACTTCTCCTGGCGCATGGCCGTGGCTCGCAAACGCTGCCGCGAACAGTGTGGAAATGGCATCCACGAGCTCGCTGCCGGAGCGGTAGTTGTGGCCGAGAAACTCGCGTTCGCCGCCATTCTCGGTGGCCCATTGGGTAACAGCCTCCATGAGCGCGGGATCAGCGCCGGCATACTCGAAGACGCATTGCTTGCGATCGCCGACCCATACGGAATTGCTGCAGAGAGCGTGTAGGCGCGTGAAAAGCGCAAGCTGGATGGGGCTCGTGTCTTGGAATTCGTCAACGACGACGAGCTGAAGCTTCTCGCGAAGCTCCTCCGCCACTTCGTGCACTTCCAAGAGATCGAGCGCCCGATCGATCATGTCTACGTAGACATGATCGATCGGGCGCTC
>DATHEN010000843.1:0-4184 GCA_035318565.1 Polyangiaceae bacterium | reverse complement strand
GCTGCCGTTCGCCATGCCGATGTTCGAAGAGCTGGGCGTGGCCGATCAACTCGCGGAGCGCTTTCTGGTCAAGCATGGAGCCGAGTTCGTCACAGGGGACGGATCGCTGGTGCGGCGCTATCCGTTCGCCGAGGGCGTCGTGCCGGGACCGGGCTACGCGTATGAAGTCGATCGGGCCGAGTTCGATCAACTGCTACTCGACAACGCGAGCGCCAAGGGCGTGAGCGTCGAGCAAGGCAGCAAGGTGACGAACGTCGAAATCGATGCCGGCAGCGGTGTACGCGTGTCCGTGCGGGATCGCTCGGGCCAGATTCACGACGAATCAGCGCGCCTGGTCGTCGATGCTACGGGCCAGCGGGCGCTTTTGGCGGCTCGCTACGGGTTGCGGGAGATGGATCCCGATCTCAAAAATTTCGCTGTCTTCTCCCACTACGAGGGCGCCGCGCGCGCCAGCGGTGATCGGGAAGGGGACATCACGATCGTGGTCGTGCCGGAAGGTTGGTGGTGGGCGATCCCGCTCCGGGGCGACCGCACGAGCCTCGGGCTCGTGGCGCCCGGCCGCCACCTGCAAGGCCAGAAGCCGGACGAACGCTATTTCCTCGAGAAGATCGCGGCCGTTCCGTACCTCGCCGAGCGCTTTGGAAGGGCTCGCAGGGTCGCCCCCGTGCGCACGATTTCGGACTACTCGTTCGTGTGCAAGCAGTTCGCCGGCGACCGCTGGCTGATGGTCGGGGACGCCGCGGCCTTCATCGACCCGGTCTTCTCGACCGGCGTGTACCTCGGCATGCTCGGCGCCTTTCGCGCGGCCGATACACTCGACCGCGCGCTACGGCGGGGACGCTACGCTCGGAGCGAGTTTGCCGCTTACGAGCGCTGGCTGCGCAACGTGGTCCAGCGCTACAAGGGCTTCGTCAGCGGCTTCTATCGACCCGAGTTCGTCGAAGCCATGATGAACCCGACGGACCGCCTGCAATTGCGCCAGGCCGTCACTTCGCTCCTGGCAGGCCGCGCCACGGGCTCGTTTGCCGTAACGTGGCGTATCTGGATCTTTCAGGCGATAACCCGCATCAACCGCGACTATCCGTTGATCCCACGCCTGCCCGGACGCCGTGAAGCGGCGCAGGCGGCGTCGACTCAGGGCGTTTCGGCTTCGATGTAGCCCGGAGGAGTCGGCTCCGCTTCGGTGCTCGGTTCGGTGCTCGGTTCGGTGGGGGCGGTGTTCGGAGACGTACCCCGGATCTCGTCCAAGCGCTCGCGCTCGCGGCGAATCATTTCGAGCGTGGCGGCGTCGTCCTCGCCGTTCGGAGCAGGGCGAGCAGCGGGGCCCACGACGCCACCGGCGGCTTCGTCCGTGGCGGTTTCTGCTCCCGGCACGGGCGCAGCGGGTTTCGCTGCGTTGATGCTGGTCACGACGCCGGTGCTAATGTGAGGCAGCGCCGGTAGCGCCTTCCAGTCGCGTTCAACGGGCAAACTCTCCGTCCGCTGGAGCGCCACCTTCGAGCCCAGGAGCTGCGTCGGCACGAGGCCGCGGTTGTAGAGCCCATATCCGAGCAGCGCTCCGATACCGAGCATCATGAGCACGACCACGGGCAGCCAGGGACTGCGCTTCACCGGCACCTCGACCGGGTCGTCGTACGCGTCCGGGTCATAATATCCGCCCGAGTTCGGCGCGTAGCCCGGATCAGCGAGGTATTCGGGCTCCGGCTGGTACAACGGCGGACTTTGCAGGTCCGGCGGACTCCGCAGCTCGACCTGCGCATTTCTTCCGTATCTGCGCTCGAGCTCGGCGACGCTCATGACGCTGCGTTGCGATCCGGTTTGGTTGTGTCCGTAAGCTGGCGGATATCCCCTTGCCATTGCTCGGTCCCTTCTTCTTCTTCCACTCTGATGGTGCACGTCTCATGCCAGGCGCTAGGACCAGGCGACGCGTACCGATCTTGCGGAATCCAGAAGTAGCGCCGGTGAGCGCTCGCGGCAATTCGACGACGTCGTAGCAGATTGCCGCGAGCGGGTGCGCGCCGGCCAAGTGACTGAAATTACGACCAGTCCGCGGCCGGTCAAGTGCTGCTACGGATACGTTCAACCGCAGCCGCCACGTCCTTGCCGCCGACATTCGCGTCGGCGCTCTTCAGGTGCTTCACGGCGATGCCCGTGGCTTGACCGGCACTTTTCGCTGCGCGCAGCTGCTCGGCCAACGGTGCAAGCTGCGTGACGATCTCGTCGACGCCGAGCGTCTTCGGCAAGAGCGACTCCAGGATCGCGATCTCTTGCGTCAGAGTTTGCTTCTGTTCCGCGTCGGCAGTGAGCCCGAGCGTCTCGTGGTTCGACTTCAAGAGCTTCCTGACGATGGCGGCGGCTTCGTCGTCGCTCAGACTGCCTGCGCGGGTCTCGGCGATTTGCATCTCCCCGAGCGCGACGCGCAGAATTTCTTTCTCGATCGTGTTCCGGGCCTTCATGGCCTGGCTGATGCGCGCCTTGATTTGTTCGACCAGCGTCATGGCATCACGCCTCGAGCTGAGCGAGCACCGCTTCGGTCATGCCGGCAGTCGAGAGAGGCTTTGCAGCGCCGAGGTCCGCGGTGCGTGCGCCCTGTGCCAGGGCACGCTGTACGGCCTGCTCGACGCGCGCGGCCTCGCTCTCCAAGCCGAGGCTGTGACGCAGCAGCAGCGCCGCGCTGAGGATCGTGCCGAGCGGATTGGCGATGCCGCGTCCGGCGATATCCGGGGCGGAGCCATGAATGGGTTCGTACAAGCCGAGGCGCCCTTCGCCGAGCGAGGCGCTCGGCAGCATCCCGAGCGAACCGGTGAGCACGGCGGCTTCGTCGCTCAGGATGTCCCCGAACATGTTTTCCGTGACGATGACGTCGAAGCTGGCGGGTGCGGTGACGAGACGCATGGCGCACGAGTCGACCAGCTGATGGTCCATCTTGATGTCGGTGAAGTCGCTGGCGAGGCGTGTCGCCACTTGTCGCCACAGGCGCGAGGTTTCGAGCACGTTCGCCTTGTCCACGGACGTGACCTTGCGCCGCCGGCCGCGCGCCAGAGAGCACGCGAGCTGCACCACGCGGTGGATCTCGCCCTCGGTGTATTCGAGGGTATCGACCGCGCGGATGCCGTTGGGCGTGTTTTCCCGAAAGCGCGGCTGACCGAAGTACAGGCCGCCCGTGAGCTCGCGGACGATCAACAGATCGACGTCTTTGACCCGCTCGGGGCGCAGCGGGGAAGCGTCGAGCAGCTCGGGATAGCTGCGTACGGGCCGTAAGTTGGCGTACAGGCCCAGACCCTGGCGAATACGCAAGAGGCCAGCCTCCGGCCGAGTCTTCGCGGACGGATCGTCCCACTTGGGACCGCCCACGGCGCCCAGCAGAACGGCGTCCGCGCTCTTGCAGGCCGTCAGCGTGGCTTCCGGCAGTGGATCGCCGGTTTCGTCGATGGCGATACCGCCCATCAGCTGCGTTTCGAACGCGAACGTATGACCGAACTTGCGGCCCACGTTCTCCAGTACTTGCTGTGCCGCGCCCGCGACCTCGGGACCGACGCCATCACCCGGCAGAACGACGATTCGAGCTTTCATCTGGCCTCCACGCTGCGCGCTCGAGCTTCACTCGCGAGCGCGCGGCGGTCCGCCGTATCGACCGCTTCTGCTCCGGAGACAAGAGGCTTCGAGACGTTGGCGTGGCCAGCGCTCTGCAGCAGCGCGAACTCGATCGAATCGACGAGCGCTTCGAGCGAGGCTTCGATGATGTTGGAGGACGCGCCGACCGTGCTCCAGGCGCGCGTTTCGTCTCGGCTGTCGATGAGCACGCGCGTGGTCGCGCCCGTGCCGTCGCTGCCGTCGAGGATACGCACCTTGTAGTCTGCCAGATGCATGTGTGAAAGCTCGGGGTAGCGCGGGGTGAGCGCCTTGCGCAGCGCTGCGTCGAGCGCCGACACCGGGCCGTTGCCCTCGGCAGCGGTGTGCACGACCTGGCTATCGACCTGGAGCTTCACCACCGCCTCGGAGAACGTCTCCGTTCCGCGTCGCTTACCGACCATTACCTGGTAGTCGAGGACGTGGAACGGCGCCTCGTAGTCGGGGCTTTTACGGAGCAGCAGCAGCGCGACCGATGCCTCGGCGCTCTCGTAAGAGAGGCCGCGGGCTTCGCTGTCTTTGATGTCCTTGAGCACGTCCGTGACCTGCCCGCT
>DATHEN010000842.1:0-2757 GCA_035318565.1 Polyangiaceae bacterium | reverse complement strand
CGAGACCCGGCGATCGTTCACCACGCAGCCGGCGTGCACGCCCGCGACGCCGTACATGCCGCCCGCGCAGCTGCGCGGAACGCCCGAACAATGACCGCTCACCAGCGACTGGTCTGCTCCGCAGCAGCGCGCTTCCACGGCCAGGAGCCCTGGCGGACAGCGCGGTGCACTCTCGCGCTCGCGCCCCGCAGTGCGGAGCACCATGTACAGTGCAGCGCCGACGACCGCACAGGCCAGGAGCGCGTACAGCAAACCGCGGCGGCGCGGCGCTGGTGACTCGGAAGGCGTGGAGGCCATCGAGCTCGAGGTGCCTGGCTCAGGAATGGCGGACGTCGAATTCGAGTGAGCCGATCTCGTCGATGAACACGGCGACGCGATCGCCGACGGAGAGCGGTGATACGCCGTGCGGCGTACCGGTGCAGATCAGATCGCCCGGCTCGAGAGTCATGACTTCACTGATATAGGCGACGAGTTCGGCCACGGGGAAGATCATGTCACGAGTGCGCCCATTCTGGCGAATCTCGCCGTTCACCCGCACCTGGATGGACAGGTCCGATGTGTCCAGGCCCGTGACGATGTGCGGACCTGCCGGGCAAAAGCCGTCGAAGCCTTTGGCGCGTGTCCACTGGCCGTCCTTCTTTTGCAGGTCGCGTGCGGTGACGTCGCACACCGCCGTGTAACCGAGCACGTAGTCCAGCGCGTCCCTCGTGGTCACACGCCGACAACGGTGCCCGATCACCACGCCGAGCTCGCCCTCGTGTTCGACACGCTGGCTCTGTGGGGGTAGCTCGATTGCGCCGTTCGGGTCGAGCAAAGCAGACGGCGGTTTCAAAAACAGCAAGGGCTCGCTGGGCACGTCACTGCCGAGCTCGGCGGCGTGCAGCCGGTAATTGCGACCGATGCCGATGATCTTGCTGGGCAGCACGGGGCAGAGCAGAGCCGCGGGTGAGAGCTGCTCCGCAGACGGGGTTCCACCGTCCCAGGGTGCGGCCGTCAAGCGGCGCGCGGACTCACCCTCGAGCACCACCCACGCCGGCGCTCCGCCGGCTGAGCGCACGCGAGCATAACGCTGTCTTGAACCGTCTTTCATGTGCGACTCCCAAAAGCGCGCGGCTTAGGCTTCCGCCGGCTGCCCCTGAATCAGCGCAGCGAGCGCCGGTTCATCGATGACCTGCACACCCAACTTCTTGGCCGCGTCGAGCTTACTTTTGCCCACTTTTTCGCCGATCACCAGATACGTGGTGCCCTTTTTCACCTTGTCGTGCACCTCGCCGCCGTGAGCCCGGATTTCTGCGTGAACGTCCTCGCGTTTGCGGCTGAGCACGCCGGTCACGCAGAACGTCTGGCCGGACAGCGGACCGCTCGCGGCGACGGCGTGACGAGGTTCGGGCCGCGATACGTTTTGCTGCTGGAGTTTTTCGAGTAGCTGACGGTTCTGCGGGCCGAACAGGAAGGCTTTCACGCTGGCCTGCATCTTCGGCCCGAAGCCGGCAATCGAAGAGAGCTTCGCGTCTGCTTCCTCCTCGCCCCATGCGAGCAACTCGGGGAGCGATCCTGCCGCGTCCGCGAGCTGGCGAGCTGCGACCTGACCGACGTGATCGATGCCGACCCCGGTGAGCAGCCGGCTCAAGGGTCGTTCCCGCGAAGCCGCCATCGAGCGGATCACGTTGTCGGCGCTCTTTTGACCCATGCGCGCCAGAGCCTGCAGCTGTTCGACTTGCAGCGCATAGAGGTCCGCGACGTCGCGCACGAGCTCCTGCGTGACGAGCTGATCGATCAGCGATTCTCCGAGGTGATCGATGTCCATGGCGTAGCGCCGCGTAAAATGTAGGATCGCGCCGCGCACGACGGCCGGGCAGCTCGGATTCGGGCAGCGTACGGCCACCTGCTCCTCATCCCGAACCACTCGGGTTCCGCAGCTCGGACACAGCTCCGGCATGCTGAACGCCGGTCGTTCTTCGGAACGTGCGGTATGCTCCACCGCCACCACTTGCGGGATGATTTCGCCGGCTTTTTCGATGGTTACCCAGTCGCCGAGCCGCAGGTCGAGGTTCTTGATGATGTCGGCGTTGTGCAGCGACGCGCGCGCCACGGTGGTGCCCGCCAGCAGTACGGGCTCGAGCACGGCGACCGGCGTCAGAGTGCCGGTGCGGCCGACTTGCACGACGATGTCGCGCACGCGCGTGCGCGCGCGCTCGGCGCTGAACTTGTAGGCGATCGCCCAGCGGGGAAACTTCGCGGTGGCTCCCAGGATGGCTTGTTGCTCGAAGGCATCCACTTTGATCACGGCGCCGTCGATCTCGAACGGAAACTCGGGTCGTTCCTTTTCGATGGCGGCAATCGCGCGGTCGACGTCTTCCAGCGTTTCGCACACGAACTGCCGGCGGTGGCTGGGCAAGCCCAGCTCGCCGAGCGCGCCGATTGATCCCGAATGCGTGCTCGAGAGCGCCGAGCCTTCGACGACCTGCCAGATGACAGCGCGCAGCGGCCGGCGCGCCACCACGCGCGGATCGAGCATGCGTAGGCTGCCGGCTGCTGCGTTGCGCGGATTCGCGAACGGCGGCTCGCCGGATTTCACGCGATCTTCGTTGATGCGCGCAAGATCTCGCCGAAAAATCACGATTTCTGCGCGCAGCGTGAGCGACACCGGCCGGGTCAGGCGCACCGGTAGCGAGCGAATCGTGCGCAGGTTTTCGGTGATGTCTTCGCCGCTGATGCCATCGCCGCGCGTGGATCCGCAGATCAGCTCGCCGTTTC
>DATHEN010000841.1:0-2715 GCA_035318565.1 Polyangiaceae bacterium | reverse complement strand
ACCCATCCGAATCCGTACCCTTTCGATGCCGTGCCGGAATCCCCGGACAACAGGCTGCAAATCGGCATAGTTTGCGGCAGGTGCGACGGCTACAGCCCGATGGGAGCGCGGGTTTGCAGCCTGTGCGGCCAGGAGCTCGCCTTTCCGGAAGCGGAGCGCGAAGTATACGTGGCCGAGTTCGGCGCTGGCCAGACCGCGAAATTCCATTCCCATTTCGCCGAAATTGTTAGAGGGTCAGCTAGCCGAGAACCGGCGTCGCAGCGCCGCAAGCCGCCGCAGACGCGCCAGGAGGAGTTGATGGATCAAGCGAAATACTACGTGTGCAACTCGTGCATGACTCCCGTGCCGAGCGGACACAAGTTCTGCGGTCGCTGTGGCGCACCGGTGCCGGACGAGATCCTGCACATGCAGGCGCGCTTCTACAGTGACATGCAGAACCCGGAGAAGGCACGCTTGATCCTGATCCGCGGCGAAGGAATGGACGGGCTCAGCTACCACCTCAAAGCCGAGCAGCATCTGGTCGGGCGCACCGGGCAACTCGAGTTCCCGGACGATCCGTTCGTGTCCCCCAAACACGCGAACCTCTTTTATCGCGACGGGCGCTTGGTGGTGCGCGACGAAGGCTCGCTCAACGGCGTCTACGTGCGCGTGCGGGGCAGCGTGGAGGTTGCGCCGGGCGACACATTCCTGTCCGGCGAACAGCTGTTCCGGCTGGATCCCACGCCGAAAGCGTCGGACGGCGCGGACAACGACGGAACGTTCTTCTACTCGTCCCCCAAGTACCCGAGCGCATTCCGCTTGAATCAGATCCTCGAAGGCGGGGCGATCGGCATGACCGTGTGTGCGCGTGGCAATAGCTTGCGCGTCGGCCGCGAAGACGGCGATCTGAACTTCCCCGGCGATGTCTACATGTCCGGTAAGCACTGCCTCATCGAGGAACGCGACGGCAAATACGTTCTCACGGATCTGGACAGCCGCAACGGCACGTACGTGCGCATCAAGTCCGAAAAGCCGCTGTCCCACGGCGACTACATCTTCATCGGCCGCAAGTTGCTGCGGGTCGAATTGAACTCGAACTAGCGTGCCTTCGCTGCCTTGCAGCGATGCACGCTAGTTCTTCTTTGGTCCATCGGGAGCTCAGCTCCCGCCCCGCTGAAATGAATTCAGCGGGGCCCCACCCTCAGGTTTTTGGGCCCCTGCCCCAAAACTATCGCTTTGTAGCGACGCTCGTTCGTCGCGCCCTGCCCCAAAACTATCGCTTTGTAACGGCGCTCGTTCGTCGCGCCTGCCGGGAAACTATCGCTTTGTAACGACGCTCGTTCGTCGGGCGGCGCCGCTACTCGGACGGCGCGGGCTTTTCGGCAGCGCTGTCCGTGCCGCGCAGGCTCGACCAGCGGTGCCCGAGATCGACCGCAGCGCGCACCAGCTGGCCCACGGTGGCAAACACCTGCGGCGGCAGCTTGGTGATCAGACGTTCGAGATCCACCGGTCCCTCGAGGCCCGGCAAGAGCTTGTCGAACACGTCGGCGAACAGGCTGTACTTGCGGCCGAGCTCGTCGAGGCGCTTGCGCAGCGCGTCCGCCTCGGTGCCCTGTGCGTCACCCAAGAGGCCCAGCGAACGCTGCACGAGCTGTTGCTTGTCGGACACCACGCGCCGGAGCCGCGTGATGTACGCGCCCACGATCACGTCCGGATACGCGCCCCGCAGAGTGAAGGTGTCGTGGCGCGCTCCGGGCTCGCGCCGCCGCTCGACGATCTGCGCCGCTTCGAGCGCGCGGAGATTCGCGAAGATGTTGCTCTTGGAGCGCCCGAGCTCGAGCGACAGTTGATCCATGGAACGGGGCACGTCGGACAGGTAGAGCGCGGCGACGATCTGTCCGCCCAGGCGGGTGATGCCGGGAAAAGACGCGGCCACCTCCTTGCCCACCCCTTCCAGCAACGCCTGGCGCGCAGCCAGCGCGGACTCGGCGCCCCGGCCCTCTGCGTCATGGTTAATTGACGTCATTCCACCTTCGGGCGCCTGGCGCGCCGCCGCCGGCGGCGCCGTGCAGAGTTGGTAGAACTTTCAGCATCGGTTGCCGGGGGTGCGCTCGGTGCCTGCTCATGAACAACCTCGGCTGTGCCACGCGCACGCTGCCGCAGCAACAACACTTCGCGGGCCATCGGGTACAGCGGCGTGCGCGAAAAGCGTGCTGCGCGGCCGCCCTCGAGCCGCGGCAAAACAGCCACCAACCTGCGCATGGCGTCTGCAATACGGCGCGGGATGTTCAGGCGGTCCACGACGGGATCCAGAAATTCGTACGCGGCCTCCACGCGATCCTTGGCGCCGGCACACGCCTCCGCCATCGGCTCCAGGAGGAGCGTGGTCATCAGCACCACGTCGTCCAGCGCGATACCGCGCTCGTGCGTGAGCGCGTCCACTTCCGTCAGCAAACGCCACACCACACCGTCCGCGAGCTCGCTGTCCGCAAGGTACACGGCGAGCTCGGGCAACATGACGTCGAGCACGCCCGTCTCCCACGCCAGCCAGATCGAACGATGCGCGGCACCGCCGCGCAGGAGCCGCAACAACTCTTCGAACAGGCGCGGGCGCGCCGCCATGGCCAGCGCGCTCCGGCACTGCACGATGGCGTCGTACACGTCCGGACTGATCGCGAAGTCGAGACGCGCGCTGAACTTGATGGCGCGCAGAATGCGCACTGGATCTTCCAGGAA
>DATHEN010000840.1:0-3871 GCA_035318565.1 Polyangiaceae bacterium | reverse complement strand
CCAGAACGCCGGCGAGCAGTTGCAGTTCTGGCAGAGCCAGTCGAACTTCAGCCGCTCGGTCGTGCAGGTGCTGCGGGAGGTCGCCGCGGCCCAGCGCGAGGCCACGCTCGCGGAGCGCGGCAGCATTCAGGGCGTGATCACGGCTCAGGAAGGCGACAGCTGGGAATCGCTCGCGCGGCGCGCCTACCGCGACGCCTCGCGCGCAGGCGACATTCGCCAGGCCAACGGCGTCACCGACGGATCTCAGCCGATCACGGGCACCGCGTACATCGTGCCGAGGTGACGGGGTGCTCAGGGCAGTGCCCTTTTCTTGTGCGCTAATATGGAATCAATTCACGCGTTTGCGGCCAATCACGCGGCATGAGCTCAAGATCGACGTTGTCATGACGTATTAACTCGTGGCAATACACGAACTGGGATGGTTGAACGCAAGCGAACACGGGGGCTCACTGTGCGGATGCTCGATTCGGAGCTGAAGCAGCTGGATGACCTGGCGGAGCATGAGGGGATCACCGTCTCCGAGTGGGTCCGCAACGTGATTCGTCGCGAGCACTTGCTCACGTTCGCCGAACGTCCAAGCGCCAAAAAGAGACCCAAACGCAAATAAGCGGGGCCCGCGCAGTTGACGCTGCCAAGCCCCATGGCCGAACCCCTGAACGAGAGGAGTCCGACATGAGACCGATAGCACAGCCCACCCGACACGAACCGATTGACTACACCGACTCGCTGCAGCGAGTTGCGCTCCAGCGAGCCGGACGGCGCTGGAAACTCACCACATTCACGAACGGAGAGCCGGACAGCTTCGTGCTGTGCGAGCTCCAAGAGGCGCTTCGTCTGTTGCCGCTTCTTTTTACACCCGTACACGAGAAGGTCGCGGCGTCATGAGCAGGCGCACCCGACCTGAGGCTCGCGCCGCGCAGCACGGGATCCGTCTCGTGTACGGGAGCCTCCCCGCGGAGATCGAAGCGGCGTTCGGTCCTGTGCGCGGCGGGCAGCCGGTCGCAGTCGCGAACGATGCGCATCCGACGCGCACGCGCGAGCAGTGCGTGCAAGCAGCGGTTGATCTTGCACTTCGCAACGTTGGGCGACCGTAAAGTGATGAAGACGAGCGGCCTGGCCGAGCTGGGCCGCTCCGTCAAATCGAGATAGGAAGAGCCAAGATGGCAACGAAACGCCAACGTGAACGCGAGCAGTCGTTCTTGGCGCAGCGCCGGGATGCCTGGCCGAGCTTCCGCGACGCAGTAAATGCGATCAACACGCGGGAGGATCTCCGAAGATTTCTGCACGAGCAAATGCCCAAGCCAGACACGCCGGCGCGGCTCTACTTCACCAGCCTGATGTTTTTCATCGATGCCAGCCGTCGCCCGGGCCAAGCGAGTGAGTCTGAGTGGGCCCTATACAAGTCGCTCGCCGAGAGGCTCGTCGCAAACGGCGAGTGGCCAGCAAGCGCTCTCGATGCTTTCAATGGTCAGACGAGCGGGAGGTAAGCATGACGATCGACGCACCCGAGGAATTCCACGAAGTCTGCGAAGTCGTAAAAACGCTGGAGCTCCACCATGGCGACGCCAAGCGGCGCTTCCGGATCGAGATCGTCGAGCATATCCGTGGGGGATCATCCGAGAAGTTCGGCGTTCACTACTACGAGGAAAAGGACGGCGCTTGGCAGCGCATCGAGGCCCCATACGTCGCGGCGAACGACGTAGAGACGGCCGCACATCAAGCGGTGCACTGGCTCGGTATGCGTACAAAATGACCAACCGCAAAGGCATCGGCGGCCGAAAGCGAACCGGCACACTCGAGTTTCGCTCGGGGTCCTGGCACGTCCGGCTCACCGTGGACGTGGATGGCGAGACGATCCGCAAGTGGTTCGATCTGGAGACAACTAGCAAGGCTGTTGCACGTCGGAAGGCAGCGAAGCTCATTGCGCAGCACAGCCAAGGCGCGCAACCCAGCGCACTCGCGGAGGCCGCGAAGGGGGAGGAGACAGCGGACGAGGCAGCCGAGCGGGTCTTTGAAGGGCAGCGCAAAGGCGGGCTGCGGACGTGGAAGGACCGCGCGCAGCGGTGGCAGAGCTACGTCTCGCCGATGCTCGGGCCGAAGCGGGTCAACAAGGTGCGCGCTGGCGACGTTCGTGAGGTTCTCGAGTCGGCACTGGCGCTGGGCAAGAGCAGGCAGACCCTGCAGCACATCAAAAACGACATGTCCGGGGTGTTCGGGGCGCTCTGGCGTGACGAGCTCATTCCCGAGAATCCCGTGCTTAGGGTCGAATTGCCCGACGGGGCAGCGGTCGAGCAGCGGGAGCGGGTGATCCTGAGCGACGAGGAGTTCCTGCGGTTCGTTGCCTCCCCGGACGTGCCAGCGGAGCTTCAAGTCATGGCGTTCGCGTCACGAAGCTTCGGAGGGATGCGAACGAGCGACCTCCACGCGTGGGACTGGACGCACATCGACACGAAGGGCTGGATCGATGCGCACGTGCCGCGACCCAAGACGCGCTCCAAGAAGGGCCGTGTGAAGCGCGCCCCGCGCCTGACGCTGCCTGACACGTTCGTGCCGATCCTTCGGGACTGGTGGGAGCGAGCGGGCCGGCCGGAAGCGGGGCCGGTCTTTCCGGTCCGCCGGGGCAAGCGGGC
Organism: Polyangiaceae bacterium; assembly: GCA_035318565.1. Classification (GTDB taxonomy): domain Bacteria; phylum Myxococcota_A; class Polyangia; order Polyangiales; family Polyangiaceae; genus DATDJP01. The sequence continues at coordinate 1,241 of DATHEN010000840.1, read as the reverse complement.
AGGGGACCGCAAAGCAAAGAGCACCTACGCGAAGAAGCTTCGGGCAGCGATCTGGAACATCGGCATCGTTCGGCCGCTCCCTGGCTTCGACGTTGCCATGTCTCGCTTCCAGCAGCTTCGGGCCGCGGGCGCCACTGGCTCCGCTCTTAACGAGGCGGAGAGCGCTGCCAAGGTGCTGTGCGAGATTCAGTCGGGCTCGGATGAGTTCCTGCCTCTCGACTTCCACAGCTTCCGGCGCGCCTTCAACACGGCGCTCGCGGCCGCCGGCGTGAACCTGCAGCAAGCAATGGCGTTGGCCGGGCACAAGAGCGCGGCCACGCACATGGTCTACGTGCAGCTCGCCCAGCGCGGGGCGCTTGAGACGCCCGTCGCCGCTCTGCCCGCGGTAGTAGTTCTGCCCAATTCTGGGACGGAACTAAAAGCGGCCGAGAACGAAAACAGCGTGATTGCCGGTGGGCGGGACAGGTTTCGAACCTGCGACATCCGGCTTGTAAGGCGCTCTCCAGCTGGCCCGCACTGCGGTTCTGCTCGGGGTTTTGCGCCTGATACGAGCGCGGCGGGACCGCCTGAAACGGCGTGCGCCAGAGCGCCGGGGCAGAACTCACGGGACGAAACTCAAGAGTGGCGGCGGGTGGCGGCTGAAGCCGCGTTGACGGCATATTTGCGGGCAGCGGCTGACGGAATTGCGAGCGAGTCTCGGGTAGGATTAGTCCAATGACGAAGCGGCCGAAGCCCAGTAAACGCCGCATCGGCGGGCCGCGCGACGAGTGGGGCAGTACGCTTGAACACTTGCAGCTCGCGGTCGACGAATACTGCCAGGAAGCCTTTCTATGGCGCTGGGGCAAGCCGCTCACTGAGATCGATCGTGCATCGGTCCGAATCGACCCCGCGGCGGCAAAGCAGGCTCACGCTCAAGCGCAGAAGCAGCGCGGGCGAGCTCGGGCGCTCTTCAAGAGCATGAGCGAGGGCGCCACAGAGGTAATCAACCTTTCGAAGCAAGGCCTGGTCTCAGAAGAAGCAGCCGAGCATGCGCGCGAAATCTGCCGGTCTGCCGACTGCTATCTGGCAGGGATCGAAATAGAACCCTCCCGGCATGACTGGTTGCGGATGCGCGTGGCAAAACACTGGGCGCCAAACCTCGACGACATTGATCTCGAGGACTTGGCCGTCCTCTCGCTAGTCGCTGGCTGGTGGCCCGAGCTACGGCCCCGGGCGTACATCGAGGAACACGACGACGCGGA
>DATHEN010000839.1:0-2300 GCA_035318565.1 Polyangiaceae bacterium | reverse complement strand
TGCGCTCGGCGCGCGCGGGATTGCGCACGTTGGCGCCCTTGCCGCCGAGCACGTGGCCCTGAGCGAGCACGCGCACGTCGAACTTGCGGCGGCGCGCGTCGCTGTCGCTGAGCGCGTGCGCGGCGGCGAGGCCGGCCATGCCGCCACCGAGGATCAAGACGCGGGTTTTGCGGCTCGGTGCGGGCGTCTCGTCGGGCCGTTCGAGCCAGACTTCGCCGGGGTCGAAGGCGAAGTCCATTTCGAGGCTGACGGCGAGCTTCGGCGTGATTACCGCAGGCAAACCGAGCACATCGCGTACGGGCTCACTCGCCAGATCGGCGATCTCGATGCGCACACGGCTCGGGTCGGCGAGCTCCACGTCGCGCACGTCTCGCACGGGTGCACGCACGTGAGTCACTGCGCGGTAGAGGGCACGCGAGGGGACGCCGCCCGTGCTCACGTCGGGGACTTGCTTGAGCTGCAGCAAGTCCTGGCGGAGTAAATCACTGACGCTGCCGAGCGCCGAGGGGACCGCGTCGAGCAGCGCGTCGATCGAGCCGGCCAGCGCGCTCGCCAGCGCACTGATGGCCGAGCTGCCGCTGCTCGTGATGGTCAGGAGCGTGCGCTCGATCCACTCGGAGCCATCGAAGCGCTCCACTCCGCGTACGCTCGTGGAGATGGGCGCGGCGCCGCTCCAGAAGTCGGCCGCGGAAGGCATGCTGATGCGGGCGGGCTTTTTGGGTAGACCGTAGACTTCGCGGCCTGCAGCCACGGCCAGGCCGTCATCCGGGTAGATGAAGGGAACGTGGAGCGCCGCGAATGGCACGCCCGCGCGGCGGCCCCACACCGGGACGAAGAAGGTGATCTCGCGATAGGCAAACCAGCCGAGCGCTGGATCCGCGCTGCGGCCTTCGCCCACGTCCGTGGCAACGAGCAGACAGTGGTGGCCGAGCCGCTCCACTTCGACTTCGGGCGCGGCCCAGGCGAAGGTGCGCGCGAGGAGCGCGTCCAACCGCTGAGCGTCGCACTCCACGGCGAACAGAAAGGCGCGGGTGCGATCGAAACGAAACGGGGGGTCCATGACGAGCGGAAAGCGCTCGTGGATTCGGATGGGTCGGTCCAGCATGGTCAGTGCAGAGTCACGGTGTAGGTCGCGGAAATCAGCGTTTCCATCGTGACTTCGAGCTCGCAACTTCCTGCGAAGTGAGCGACGAGTCCTTCGATGGTGCCGATCGGGTAGCAATCGAGCCAGCCATAAAAATCTTTGAAGCGGATCTGCACGGTGTGGGCGTTGACGCGGGTACTCTGCACGCTGCCGCCGCGCAGCGCTGCACGGTACATCTCCGGCAGCTTCAGCAAAGTGGCGGATGCGTCTCCCGACAGCGCGAGCAAGATCCGCCCCACTTGCGATTCGGCGAAGGTGCGGATATCGCGTCGAGCCAAACGCCGCATGGCTTCGGCGGTCTCCAGGCGTTTGTGCAACTCCTGCGCTACGACGTGCGCCAGCCGTGAATAGTCCACCTGCGGGTAGTCCGCGAAAGGCAGACAGCGCTTGAGGACCGCGGGATTGTGCAAGCGCTCGCTGACTGCGGACAGCGCAGTGCGCGGCGCGAGCGCGAGCAGGCGCGCCAGGAACATGCCTTTTATGGTGAAGTCCGCCGGAAACCGCACGAACCGACTCTCTGCATCCACGGGGAATGACAGCGGCACGTCCGGTCGCACGTGTAACGGCCCCAGCACGTCGGGGGAAGGTAGCAGAGCTCTCGACGGAACAATACGTTACTGCGGGGACGCACTACTGCGCACGTGCGACTACACGGAGCCGCACGTAGTCCGCGGTCCAGTTGCCGCTCGAGTCGCACAGCACCGGCGCGAGCAACGCCGTGGTCTCGTCGAGAACACGCACCCGCAGCTCGGGCGAAAGCTCAGCGAGCATCGGCCCGGCAAAGGTCTCGAGCCAGCCGCGCATGCCCGTCGGCAATGGTGTGGGACGCGGATAGAGCTCGAGGTGCTCGACGCCGAAGCCATGTGCCTCGAGCAGCGCGCGGTACTCATCAGGGGTCGGGAAGAACCAGGGGTGCACGAAGCCTGCAGCGTGGCGCGCCAGCACGGCGCTGATGGCGACGACGATCGCCGCCACACAGCCGTGGCCACCGAATTCGGCCACGAAGCGCCCTCCCGGTCGAAGCGCGCGGCGTACACCGGCCAGCACGACATCGGGTCGCCGCATCCAGTGCAGCGCCGCGTTCGAAAATACAGCGTCGAATTCCTGGTCGAAGACGAGCCTTTCACCGTCTACTACCCGGGCATCCACGCCGCGG
>DATHEN010000838.1:0-2596 GCA_035318565.1 Polyangiaceae bacterium | reverse complement strand
CGCAGATCGAACCCACACACCGCCACCGCCGATCGACCCGCGCTCATGCTGCGGACCTAACGGACAAGCAGTCCAGCTGCAAGGCCCCGCCGAGTTCTTCGACCCGGAACAGCATCCTTTGCGCTACACAAGGCAATGTGTAGACTGCAACACATGGCGACGAATCTCGCGATCGATGACGAGCTTCTGACCGAAGCCCAGAGCGTGGGCGGGCATCGGACCAAGAAGGACACGGTGAACGAAGCTCTCCGTGAGTACATCCAGCGGCGAAAGCAGACGAAGGTCGTGAACCTATTCGGCACGATCGAGTTCGACCCGACCTACGACCACAAGAAGCAGCGGCGCCTGCCGTGAACGTACTGATCGATACGTCGGTCTGGTCGCTGGCGTTGCGCCGGGCAAAGCGCGTGGACGGCGTGACACCCAAGGAGCTTGCGGAGCTGATCCGCGAGGGCCGGGTCGTGATGCTAGGCGCGGTGAGGCAGGAGCTGCTGTTGGGGATCAAATTGAGAGCGCACTTCGAGCTGCTGCGCGATCACCTTCGGTCATTTCCCGACTTGGAGTTGGAGACGACGGACTACGAGGAAGCCGCCGCCGCATTCAACCGATGTCGTGAGCGCGGCATCCAGGGCTCCAACACGGACTTCCTGATCTGCGCGGCCGCCCTGCGGCGGGATTTATCGATCTACACGATGGACGGCGATTTCAAGCACTATGCACGCGCGTTGAAGCTCGAGCTGCATCAACCGCGCGGCTGAATCCGCTGTGGATCTGGTCGGCTCCGGCGCCCTACCGACCCTCGGCACCGTCCTACAAGAGGGTCAAGCGGCCGTCGCCCTGCAGCCACGGTAGGGCGAGCGCGACGGCTGCGCCTGCGACCTTGAGCTTGAGGCGCGGTGGGAGGCTTGGGTGGCGGGGCGCGGCATGGACGAGCTTGGTCGCGTCCGGCGCGAACCTGGTGTGGATGCAGACAGCGGGCTTGAAGGACTGGACGTTGACGGAGTGCGTGCGCAGAGCCGTGATCGGCAGCCAGTTCTCGAAGCGCGTGGTCATGTTGCTGTTGCAGCACGACGCGAGCTGGCGCGTGGCGGGAGAAGCGGAGCGCAGCTTGTGATCCTTGAGCAGCTCCGCACCGCGCACGCAGCGCACGAGGTCCTTGCGAAACAGCATGCTCACCGTACCGCCGTCAGCGCCCAAACCACTGTGGCCGTCGGGCAGCGCATCGATCTGCTTGCCCACCGCCTGGCAATCGTCGCAATAGCAGGCAATCGCCTCGAGCGGCCCACCCTTGGCCTCGAACACGACGCGACCGCAGGCACAGTGCGCTTGAATGGTTTCCGGCATGAGACCGCTCGTAGCACGCCACCGCGCTCAGAACCACGCCTCGGCGGACGAGCGCTCGCCGCTCGAATTCACGGATGAGGGTTGAGCTCGACCAGGGCGTGCACGAACTCGTTTAGACAGCGTCCGCACGTAGGACAACAAACAGAGCTCGCATCGACAATCATCGCAACACCGCATCCCGGACAACACCAGGAGCCACCTACGTCGAAACGAAGCGGATCAGCACTCGGAGTTCGCTTGGAGTCGACGAAGCATTCGCTCAGCGACTCTGTGACGAACTTCGACAGATATGCGCCGGTCTTGGTGCAGACGATGTCACCGTCGGCATTTCGTTCGAGCTGCGCGCCGCATCGGCTGCAGTACATCACCAGTTCCGCCTCCTGCGAGTTCGGCCCAACTCTATTTCGATCGCGGCCAGTTTGCGCCTGGAGCTGACCGTCGAACGGCTGACGCCCTTCACGGAGCGTGTGTGCCTCCGGTCACCTTGGTGACGTGGCCGGACGCGTACTCGAGACGCCCCGTTCACGACGCCGCGCAGCCGGGGACCAGCATCTCGGTCATGGCCTCGACGTTCTGGGTACCCTGCGCGCGCAGCGCGGTTTCGCCTGCGCCGACCAGGCTTCGGCCTTCGTCGCCGCCGAGCAGCAGCCCCAGACACCTGCGAGCGGCCGCCGCGTACAACCCGATCTGGTGCTGGTCCAGAATCGCGATCGCGTTGCGCAGCAGTGCCGCGCCGCGCTCTGGCTTGCCTTCGTGCAAGGCGAGGCCGGCTTCGAGCAACGACGCGCAGCCGTTCGCGTAGGGCATGGCGGTCGCGCGTAGCGCCTTGGCGTCCGTGCGCACGATGGCGCGAGCTTCGCGCTGATCGAAGGCGCCACGTGCTGACCCCGGCGCCGCCGTCGAGCGCTTCGGCCGGCGCAGCACCGCGAGCGCGGAGGCGCCGCGGTCGTGATGGAAGAAGGTGCGGGCGTGTTGCACACGCAGCAGCTGCGATCGCTGCAGCGCGGGCCATTCGTCGCAGGCCCGACGCAATCCGCGCGCGGCATCGCCTTCGTAACGCAACAAGCGCTGCGACCCCAGCATCAGGTGCGCGTCTTGCCAGGCGTAGTCGGACTGGGGCTTGTGGCGGCGCTGCGTCTCCTCGAAGCGGACTCGCACTTCGCGGATGTCGTCGCGCAGCAGCCAGGCGGGGATCGCCCACGAAGTCCCGAGAATGGTGGCCGCCCAGGAGTCACCGCGACGCACGGCGTCT
>DATHEN010000837.1:0-3392 GCA_035318565.1 Polyangiaceae bacterium | reverse complement strand
GGTGGCGGCGGTGGCGGCGGTGGCGGCGCGCTCGCGCCTGGAGTGAGCTGGGCTTGCGGCACGATCTCGCGGGCTTGACGGGTGCTCTGCCAGAAGAGCTGCAGCGTGGCGCCGCCCGTATTCTCGAAGTATTCGAGCTTCAGATCGTAGGCCTGCCCCTGCGTCAGCGTGATGCTACCGCTGTTCGTGGTGGGTGCGTGCAGCGTCCAGTTGTCAATGATCTGCTGGCCGTTCACCCACAGGCGTACGCCGTCGTCGGAGACGCTGGAGAAGGTGTAGCTCTCCGAGTAGCGGGGCGTCACTTTGCCGGTCCAGCGCACGCTGAAGCTATCGGCGCCCAGCGCGGAGCTCGGGCTACCCGCGGCCCAGTTGAAGTTCAGGGTAGGATCGGCGCGAGTCAGCTCGAGATTCGTGAAATCGGAGTTGTCGAAGTATTCGGCCGTGAGTCCGCCGCCCGTGCTCGGCGTTGCCGCGCTAGAAAACACGACGTCCACCCAGTAGTTCGACGAACGGTACGTGCTGTCAGGAAAGCCGCTCGAACCGTAGCGATACACGCCGTTACCGCCGTCTTGCCCGTCACGCAGGGCGTGCAGCGGCGCAACATCGCGACCCGTGACGAAGTAAGCGTTGTTCGCCGAGTAACTGCCATTGGGCGCGTGGTACGAAACCACGTACGTGGTGTTGGCCCGAACGCTGATCGGGTTCGCGAGGCGCGCGGTCTGCCAGCCCGATGCCGTCTCGTTCTCGAACCGCACCGAACTCAGCAGTGAACCGCTCGAGGACCAGAGATTTCCGACGTGAACTCCGGCGTTGTTCGGACCCTTGTAGAAGCGAATTCCGCGCACACTTCCGTCCACGTCGCTGCGAAACTTCACCCCCAGCTCCACGGCCGCAGGATCCGTATCCGAGACGACCGCAGGGCGCGTCGTGTCGGGCCAAAGGCTGACTTCGTCGGCAGCCAACGACTCCACCGAATGTTCGGTGCCGCTCGGCTCAGCGCTGCAGCCGAGAGCGCCGAGCGCGCCAAGAGTCCAACCCAAAGCCGTGAACGGAAGCCGCGATCGCGTCATGCACCGTTTGTGGATTCCGCGCCGCGATTTCGATCACCCAGGGTTCGCAAAAACACGAACTGCGCGAACACTTTGGGAGGTCACTGTGAAACTTTGTAATCTCGCAAAAAGATGAACGCTTCGTGATCACTCTCGAGCTCTCGTTCCCACGAGAATCGCACCGAACTGGGGAGGCGGCCCGCCCACGCAGCCTGCCGTGACCGTCTACGACTGGGTCAAGTTCTACGCGGGAGTGACGCAAGTCGTTCCGTAGATGCGCGCTCGGCTCACGGCATGCCGTCACGGCTGAGCGTGACGTCCGGCGAGAAGGGCTCGGCCACGAGATCCTGGCCGTAATCCTTCACGCCCTTGAGGTAGAGACCCCAGAACGCGGTCTGGTAATACTTCGTGATCGCGTGCACGCGGGTGTCTTGGAGAAACGTGAATGTTTCGCCGCTGCCTGCGCGTGTGGCCGTGCCGCACCCGTCTCCATCGCCGAGCCCGAGCGGGCAGCCGTTGGTGAAGGAAAAGTGTCCCGCGTCTTTGACGGTCACGAGCATCTTCGAACCCGTAGCGCCCGCATAGTGCGCGTCCACCGGTTCGAAGGGCAGGGTCTGGTCTTCACTGCCCCAGAAGTATTGCAGCGGCTTCTGAATGGCTTGTGGCGCCGGTGCCGCGGGCGCGAGCGGCGAACCCGCGTCGAAGCGGGATTCTTGCTCCATGCCCAGTAGGGTCGTGAGCCCTCCGAACGAGTGACCCGTGAGGCCGACTCGCTCGAGATCGACCTTGCCCGTGAAGCGTCCGTCGGGATCCGCGCGACCGAGCTCGCCCAGGGCATCCACGAGGAACGAGACGTCGGCGACCCGATCTGCCACGGCGTTCGTGTACGTGCGATCTTGCCCGCCGGGACCCACGGTGGTGCCGTCGGGCAGCTGCGTCAGCAGCGCATTGCCCGTGTGATCGGGACTCACCACGATGTAGCCGTGGGACGCCAGATACTCGGTGAGGAAAAACGATTGCACTGCGATCCCGCTGTTGCCGTGTGAAAACACGATGACGGGGAAGGGACCATCACTGGCGAGCTCGGCGTCTCTTACACCGAGTGATTCGGTGTCCAGGAATCCCTCGGGCGCCAGCGCCGTGAAGGGAGCCACGAGCGCCGGCAGCAGAAATTCGCGATACTTGGACTTGGGAGCGGCGCGAACGCTCTCCCCGGCGGGGTACCACACGACCGACGGCAACGTGCGCTTGTCGCTGGCGCTCGTGGTAGCGAGCTCCGGGCGGCTCTCGTCCACGAACGCACGCAGCACGAAGCCGACGGGAAACGGTCCGAGCTCGCCCGGCTTGGCGTATTCGAACAGCCGGCGTGGCGTCTCGGAGTCGCTGTCTTCACTACTGCAGCCGAGCGAAGTGAGGGCGGCGAGGAAGAACGCAAAGCGAAGTCGTGAGGAAGAAATCACTCCTCAGTATACCCGCTAATGGCGTGGTGCTTCACGACTGTAAGTTTGAACTTCTGTCGCAACGGTGGTGGTTCGTTACTGCGGAACGCCGCTGACCGTCATCAAACGTTGAGCCCAATTGACCCAGTAGATGTCGTTGCCGCTCGTGGCAACTCCGGCGAAAGCCGCTTGTTCGTCTGCAACTTGCAGCGGCGCGTCAGAGGAGAACGGCAGTGCCAGCAAGAGCTTCGCGCTCGGTTCGCGCACGATGGCATACTCCGATATGACACCAACGAGCTGTCGGTTGTCGAGATCGCCGCGCAGCGTGCGCGGTTCCTCTCCCTCGCTCAGAACGACGAGCTCTTTGGCTCGCTGCGCGTACACCCGGCTACCGAGCGTGAACATGGCGAACGTGGTCTCGTTCGGCGACAAGAGGTCCTGCGCGCCCGTAGTGCGGTGTATGCGAATCGTCGGACCGACCGATTCGGCGTCGCTGTCCGGGTCCCAGAAGCTCACCAAGAGCCGCTCGGAAGAACCTTTGACCTGCGCTTTGCTCCAGCGGGTGCCCGCTTCGAGCGCGACGCTTATCCAGGGCTCGCTTGCGATCACGTCTTCGTTCAGTGCGGAGCGCGGGACACGCTCGAGCCACACTTCTGCGCCCAAACCCGCGTCATTCGTCGCAGCGGTGAGCGCGTACAGCCACTCGCCGTCCAGGTGCAAGGCCACGCCCGGATGAGCGAGTGATATGGCGCGCTCCACGCCGTTTTCGACGCGATGGACCTGCACCGCTCCGTCTTCGATCCAGATCAGTTGTCCTTCGGCGCTAAGCAGGCCACCAATGGACTCCGGCAACGTCGAGGATAGAATGCTTTCACAGGCGGCAGGATCCACGAGCGTAACGTGC
>DATHEN010000836.1:0-3251 GCA_035318565.1 Polyangiaceae bacterium | reverse complement strand
GCTCGGGCGTGAGTGCCGATTGGCGAGCGGCGTACACCGCAGAAATACGCTTGAAGAGCTTTTCGTTGAAGGTGATGGCATCGTACGCCGCGCTGAGTTTCGGCGACCACTCGCGGTCCACGGCCTGCACTTCAGGCGTATTCAGGTTGCTGGTCAGCACCGAGAACAATATCTCGGCGCGGTGCTGCGGCCGGCCGGAATCCTCCAGCGCCGCGAGCGTGTTCTCGAACGTCGGCAGCTGGGGGTTGTTTGCAATGACGTCCACTTCCGCCAAAAGCAGCGCGATGCCGGTGGTGAAAGCTCCCGGAATGCCCTCGAGCTTCAGCTTGTCCCAGGGCGGCACCCCGCCATAGGGCCCCGTCCACGGAGCCAGCAGCGGGTTCTTCTCGGCCTCGGCGCTCAGGCGCACCACCTCGGTCCGCGCCTTCTCGTAGGCGGGAGTGTCGTTTCCTGCGCTGGTGTTTGCCTCGGTCCCACTGCTAGCGGAGTCCCCCGGCGACGCGGCGGGCTGCGAAGAGCCGCCGCACGCGGACGCCAAAACCAAAGGGATGAAAAGACTGACATGCCGATGAGCCATCGGCGGCTACTCTAGTACAAAGACCGAAAGGGTCGACGTACGTCCGACCCGCGCCGAGGCACTCATGAATCTCGAGGTTCTGCCGCCTATTCTGCCCATGCTCGCCAAACGGGTGAGCGCTCTGCCCGCGGGCGAGGGCTGGATATTCGAGCCCAAATGGGACGGGTTCCGCGTGCTCGTGTTTCGCGATGGCGACGAGGTGTTCCTGCAAAGCAGGGACGAGAAATCGCTCAACCGTTACTTTCCCGAGCTGATGGAGCCGCTTCTGGCGCAGCTTCCCGAGCGCGCCGTGCTGGATGGCGAGCTCGTGATCGCAAGAGGCAGCGCCCTCGATTTCGACGCGCTCCAGCTGCGCATTCATCCCGCGGCCTCGCGCGTGAAGCTGCTCTCGAAGGAGCTACCGGCTTCGATCATTTTCTGGGATCTGCTGTGCGAAGGGGGTCGCAACCTGCTCGGCACACCGTTCCGCGAGCGCCGCAGCGCGCTCGAAGCCGTACTGGCCAAAGCCGCCCCGCCGCTGCACCTGACGCCGATCACGGAAGATCGCGCCACGGCGCAGGACTGGTTTCAGCGCTTCGAGGGCGCGGGCCTCGACGGCGTGATGGCCAAGCCTGCGGCCGGAGCCTACGAGCCGAACAAGCGCGTGATGTTCAAGGTGAAGCACGAGCGCGAGTGCGAGTGCGTGGTCGCGGGCTTCCGCTGGCACAAACGCGGAGAAGGCGTGGTCGGCTCGCTCCTCCTGGGTCTGTACGACGATAGCGGCTCACTGCAGCACGTGGGTGTGGCCGCCAGTTTCAGCAACGCGAAGCGCACGGAGCTCGCGCAGTTTCTGGCGCCCTATCGGGAGAATGCGCTCGAGGGCCACCCCTGGAAGGACTGGGCGAGCGCCGGCATGGAAGCCAGTGCCGGTGGAAAACGCATGCCCGGCGGCCACAGCCGCTGGAGCCAGGGTAAAGATCTTTCCTGGGAGCCGCTGAGAACCGAGCTCGTAGTGGAGGTCGCCTACGAGCACATGCAACGGGATCGCTTTCGACACACGGCTCACTTTCGGCGCTGGCGGCCCGACAAGAAGCCCGAAGAGTGCACGTACGCACAGCTCGAAGTGGTCCCCCCGCACGAGCTCGAAAAGATTTTCTCGAGCGGTCGCTAGTGAGCGCTCCGTCGAGCCCCGGCGCGTGAGCCGGCGTGCTGGAGGCGCTTCCCAATCGTTCGCGCCTTCGCCCCGAGCCTCGAGCGCACACTGTGTGCGTGTACGGACCGAGCGGGACGTGGACTCTGTAGGTTAACTACTCTTACAAATTGCCGTTGGTACGTGGCGAGCGTCCGGTATACGTTTGCGAGTTGGCTGAGGGTTCCGCCGTTAGCGCCTCCTAGTTGGATACGCGCGGCACAGTGCTTGTGTTCCTGTGTGTGCTTGCTCCCGAGCTCCGGCGGCGAGCCTGCATGCACGCGTTCAAAGTCGGGTGGCGTTCATGATGGCAGGGACTTGGCGTTCCAGCAGACTTCTCGCTGCGGCAGCATTTTCAGTAGCTCTGCTTGCCGGGCTCGCACCCGCCTGCTCGAGCAGCGATGGCGAAGGCGCCATCGGCGTGGGAACCGATGCCGGGTCGGATGCGAACCCGAGCGCAATCTCCGTTCGGGGGGACGCACTCGAAGTGCTGAAGGCGGCGGCGCGGCGCAGCCAGACCCTGCCCGTTCACAGCAGCGGCGCCTGGCGTCGCCACGCGCAGCGCTTGATACCGCGGCGTCCCGCTTCAGGAGAGGGGTACCAGCTTGATCTGGAGGCGTCCGTTCGCGCGCGCGATCCGCTGCGTATTTCGCCGATAGGCAAGCCGAAGCTCGCCCTCACCTGGGCGCCCCAGCAGGGTGCGAACGTAGAAGCCGAGCTCAGCGAGGACGGACGCGCCGTATATCGGGCCGAGAACGGCAGCGCCGACCTGGTGCGCAGCTTGGGCACCGAGGGGCTCCACGAGTCGATCGTGATTCACGACGCGCGCTCGCCCAGCGTGTACAGCTGGAAGCTCGGCCTGTCCGACAGCCTCAGGACCGAGGACGCAGCTGACGACGCAACGCTGCTGGTCGACCAGGAGGGCACGCGGCGGCTGCTGATCTCGGCGGCCACCGTCATCGACGGCAAGGGTACGACCCGGCGCGTACCGCTGCGCATCGAGAACGGCTACGCAAGCCTGTACATCGACCATCGCATGGCGATGTACCCGCTGGTCGTCGACTACTCCGTGACCGCGCCGACCAAAATGCAGGCGCTGGCCCTGGCTCCCACGCAGATCAAGGCCCGGGTCATGGTGATCCTGGATACCTCCGGGTCCATGCTCTGGGGGTTCGGCGACAGCACGAGTCGCAATGCCGACGGCGACAGCCGCGCCGTGCTCTGCGACAACGACCTGTTCAGCGGCTCGGACACTTTTCACTGCAATGACAACGTTGCGTGTACGACGGCCAACGGTGGGCAACCGCACTGGCGGCTCTCCAACCTCGCCAACCCGAGCCGCATGTACGCCGCGAAGGAGGCCCTGTCGAACGTCATCAATGCGCACGGCGGCCTGCTCGACTTCGGGCTCGAACGCTACGTGCACGACACCACCTGCACGAACGCCACCTACTGCTGCACACCCGCCACGGGTGCGAGCACGCGCGGCCGCTGCAAACCGGCGAG
>DATHEN010000835.1:0-3256 GCA_035318565.1 Polyangiaceae bacterium | reverse complement strand
GATTACTCCTCCACCTCCGGATACGAGCTCGGCAGCGAGGGCGAGCCCGTGTTTCGCTTCCGGGTGCCAGGGTGGGCGTATCAACTCGTAGACTTCACCGGCGGATCCGACTGACGCGCGAAGCCAAAGCACCCGGCGTTGCCCGTGCGGCTGTTCCCGATCGTAGCCACGCTGCTTGCCGCCACGGCTCGTGTTGCGAGCGCCGCCGAACCCGACGAGTCGAAACCATCGCTCTACATCAGCTGCGCAAAACAGTGTTTCGACACGTTCCTGCGTCAAGAGCTCAGCTACTTCGACTTCGCCCGCGAGCCGCATCTTGCCGACTGGGTGGTGATCGTTGAGCGCCGGCGCGACGCTGAGTCTGCGTCTGTTCGAGGGCCTGGCGGTGAGTCTCGAAGGGCAAGCGGCTCTCCTGCTCGGCCGTCCAGAGCAACAGCTCCTCGTCGGTCACGGAGGAAGAGTGAGCGCGTTGTTTTGCAGGCGGGTCAGCGCACGAACTGCACGTTGACCACGGCCGCACCGGCTTTGGGATTGCCTGCGCGATCGAGCGCCGGAGACCAGCGCTTGCGCAGCGCACAACGGCGCGCTTCACGCGCGAAGCCAGTACCCGGATCGCGCATCACCGTCACCCCCGCGACCCGCCCGTCGCTGCCGACGTCGACCCGCAACGTGACCGCAGCGCGGTCGATGCCTTCTGCATCCGCTTCCTCCGGAAACGGACAATCCCAGCGCGCCCCGCCGGCCAGCTGGGGAGCTCGCGACAAATCTCCGGCCGGGCTCGTGCCCTGTCCGCCGACGACGCCTCCGGCGCGGGCGCGCGCATCGCGCACCGCCTGAGTGGACGTGCCCTGCGCGTGGGTCACTCCGCCAGCGTACGTCGAGCCGGTGCCGGCCACGAAGGTGTCGCCGAAGTCCACGACCTCCTCGTTCGCCGAAAGGACCTGACCGGCTTGCGCTGCGGCCGGCGGAGGAGCTTCGCGGACCGCGTCCGGCGGGCGGCCGCGCACGGGTGGCGGTTCCGGCTCGGGCTTCTGCTGGGGCGGGGGAGGTTCTGGCTGCTTGGGGAGCTCCACGTCAATCATCTGCGTGATGGTCGCGGGCGCGACCTGCCGTACGACTCGGGCTCCCAGCGTCCCGGCGAGGCCGACCAAGGCCGCGTGTGCCAAGACGGCGCCAGTGATGGCTATGAACGACGTGCTCTTCCGGCCGCGGGGCGGCGCGTCCAGCATGCTGCGCGCCGGCTCTCCGGTCACGACCGGGGGCACGGAGCTCGGCTGCATCAGCGCGGGCCCTCGGCCTCTACCGGCGGACCGAGCTGAACTCCGAATGCAATGCGGGTGAGCCCGGCTTGCCTGAGCACGTCCAGCGCCTGCATGACGCGGCTGTGAGGCACCGTGCCGTCGGCTTGAACCACCGCGCGCAGCGCGGGATGTTGCGATAGAGCCGTCTTGGCGCGGGTCAGGAGCGCGCTCGCCGACGGGATGGCAGCGCCGTCCACCTGGGTGCTGCCGTCGGCTCGCAGCGACACGCTGAAGATCTGCTGCACCTCACCGCCCGTGGCCGCCTTCGGCAGATCCATGGGCATGGCGCGCGATACCACGAGCTTGGCGGTCACCATGAAGATGATGAGCAGCACCAGCGTGATGTCGACGAGCGGCGTCACGTTGATGCCCGTGATGGAGGCGTTCGGTCGGCTCGCACTGAAGCCTGCCATGCGCCGCTCCGTTACTCGGCCGCGCCAGGGCTAGCGAGCAGACTCCGCTCGCTATCGCGCTGCGCGCGCGGCGGCGCGTCATGCCGATTGCGTGCACGCCGGCGTGCAGCAGGCTCCGGTTCTGCGCGCAGATGTGCCAGAAGCACGTGCCCGAGTGTCTCGGCGTCGGCGAGCGCCGCGCCGACGCGACCCTGGAAGTAGTTGTAAACGGCTACGGCGGGGATCGCGACGATCAACCCGACTGCCGTGGCGACGAGTGCCTCGGCGATGGTTCCCATCACTCGCTCGGGCGCGAGAGAATTGGCGGCGGCCATTGCGCTGGTCATGGCCTGCGGCTTGCCGAGCTCGTCGAACGCGCCGACCACGCCGATGACCGTGCCGAGCAAACCGATGAACGGCGCATTGTTGCCGACCGTACCGAGAAACAACAGACGCCGTTCGAGGCGCTTGCGTTCGAGGCCCATGGCGGCGGCCATGGCTTCTTCCGCGGACGCGGGTCCGAGATCCGCCTCGGCGAGCCCGGCGGCCACGACACGCGCCTGAACGGCCGGCGACCCCTGCAGCAGCTGCGCGGCGCCGTCGGTATCGCCGCTGCGCAAGCATTTGCGAAGCTCCACGATGAGCCGGCTCACTTCGGAGTCGGTGCGCCGAAAGGCCAAAAAACGCTCCAGCGCGATGGCCACGGAAACGACGCTGATCGCGAACAGCAGCCACAGCACCCAGGCCGCGCCGGAGTGGACCATCAGTTCAGTGAGTCGTTCAATCATGCCAAAAGCCTCGCTTCACTGGGGGCGTCGCGCGAGTGAGTCGCGTATTCAGTTCGCACGGGAGGGTGGGGGTGTCAAGGACGGGCGATTCTGAACCACCAAAACTTCGGGGCAAAAGCGCTGGAACGGGGGCGCACGAAAAGCCGTCGCGAGCGTCACAACGTCTCGGCAGTGAGCTTCACGTAGACACCGCGGCGTGGGCGCTGGACGTTGTAGTTGTCCATCAGCACGGCGTCGGTGAGATTGTCGACCTCCAAGGTCGAGCTGACCCGCGCGAACTGGTTGTGCACGGTCCAGGTGACGCCGACCGTGTGCTGCACCTGGCTGGGCACCACGGCCTTCGAATCGAGGAGCCCGAGGCTCTCCCAGCCGCGGAAGAACTCGTGCACGTAGCGGCCATAATAGTAGGGCTCCACCGTGTCGGATGGCCCGGGAAGGCCGGCAAATCGCAAGCGAGCGATCCAGGATCCGAACAGATACGGGCGATGCGGCATGCGGTCCCCCGTCGTGTTCGAGAAGTTGCCCCGTCTGGAGATGTTTCGAAAGTCCTCCCAGGTCAGTTGACCGTGAAGGAAAACGTAGCGGCGTGGAGAGAACCAGCTTGCGACATTCTCGAGCCCCCGACCGCGTGCCTCGTACACGTTCTGATAAGTTTCGTAGCGCTCGTTGCCGAGCGGCATGATCTGGTTATCTACCTCTCGCCAGAACGCGTTGATATCGACGATGAACTCGCCGGCGCGCGTACGCTCCAGGTGCAGGCGCGGTCCCAGGTTGA
>DATHEN010000834.1:0-2225 GCA_035318565.1 Polyangiaceae bacterium | reverse complement strand
GGCAGACACGAGCGAACGCAGCGTGTCGCCGCCCTCCGCGAGCCACGCGCCGCAGATTGCCCGGTTCGACACCCTACTTCGGCAAGTTCGATCTGACTCGTATCGCGGCGGGAGGACACTCGCGCGGTTCGATCAGCACGTTCGCCGCAGCGCGAGATCCGCGAATCCGAACCACGATTCATGTTGCTGGCGGCTCGTTCGACGGTAACGGTTCGTCCAACTTGCGCAACCCGACGGCCTACATTTGTGGCGAAAGCGACACGCTTGCGACGCCGAATTGCCAGCGGGATTACGATCGCACGACGGTGCCCGTGTTCTTCACGATCATGCAAGGTGTCGACCACATCATGGCCGCGCGCAGCGGGCTGCCGGCGATCACGGCGTGGCTGCGCTGGCACGTAGCTGGCGAAGCGGATCGCCGAGCGATGTTCATCGCTCCGAATTGCACGTTCTGCACGGGCCTGTGGGAATCGACGAGCAAGAACTGGTAGCGGCCGACGAGCTCAGGGGCTCGTGTGTCCAGACAGCGCGGCCTCGATTGGTGTCTGCGCGGCAATCAAGGCGCGATATTTCGCGAGTGCCGCGGGGCGATTGCTCGTGAGGGCGCCGGTGATACGACCGGCGCTCTCGTATACGAGCACGACCCTGCGCGCGGCGGTGTCGTTTTCCAGGACGTGAACTCTGTCCGTGCTCGAGTAATGCCCGACGAACTGAAGCTTTACGTTGTACTGATCGGACCAGAAGTACGGCGCGGGCGCGAAGGGTTTTGCGTGCGCTGGGCCGTCCAGCAGCCGGTCCACGGCGGCATTCGCCTGCTCGACGGCATTCGTCCAGTGTTCGACGCGCATGCTCGCCCCGAACAGCGGATTTTCCCAGCGTGCGACGTCGCCGGCCGCGACGACGCCGGGGATGTTCGTTGCGCAGCTCGAGTCGCAAACGACGCCATTGGCGAGCCGAATCCCGGAGCTCGTGAGCCAGTCCGTTTCGGGGACTACACCGATACCCACGATGACGAGATCGGCTGTGAGCTGGGTTCCATCGCTCAAGATCGCCTGCTCCACTCCTGTGCCTCCGACGAGCTCTCGGACACCGCGGTCGAAGATGAACGTTACTCCCTCGTCGCGATGAATGCGCTCGACGAGCTGGCCCGCAGCTGTGCCGAGCGTGCGGTTCAGTGGGCTGGATAGTGTGTCCACCACCGTCACCGGCAGGCTGCGCTTGCGGCACACGGCGGCGACTTCCAGGCCGATGAAACCAGCGCCCACGATCAGCACTCGTGGATTTCGCTCGAGCAAGTCGCGAATCGTGAGCGCGTCCTCGAGCGTGCGCAGCGTGTGTACGCCAGCGAGTTCGGGCGGCGAGCCGAGCGTACGCGGCCGAGCGCCGGTAGCGATGACGAGCCCGTCGAACGAGACACGTTCGGAGCCGTCGAGCACGATTTCATGCGCAGCGATGTCCAGCGCCGTGGCGCGGCGTCCGAAGTACAGCTCTGCACCGAGCTCGGACAGAGGCTGCTTGCGCAGCGCGATGCGCTCCGCATCCCAGCTGCCCGCCAGGACCTGTTTCGAGAGTGGCGGACGGTCGTAGGGCAGGTGCTGTTCGCCACCGATCCACGCGATGCGGCCATCGAAGCCGCGCCGGCGCAGCGCCTCGACTGCGCGCAGCCCTGCCAGCGACCCGCCGGCGACAACGACCGTGCCCAGGTCACTCATCGCTCAGGTTCCGATACTGACCGCTCGTGCGTGCGAATCACGGTTCGATGCGGATGGCGGCAGTCGGGCACTCGCGCGTGGCTTTCTCGACCTTGGCGCGCAGTTCTTCCGGCGGGGTCTCCTGGAGCACGTAGAGAAACCCATCGTCCCGGAGCTCGAAGACCTCGGGCGCGGCCTGCATGCACAGGCCATGGCTCTGGCAAACGTCGAAATCGACGACGACTTTCATGACTTTCCTCTCTACTGGAAGCGGCCCACACGCTGTCATCCGAACAAGGATGTTCGCGAATACGTGACCGTATGCGAGTTGACATGCGGATTCGTATGTGAAAATTATAGGGCTAGCAAGCGTCTGCCGCAGCCTTTTTTGCCGATGCTGCGCGGAGTACCCCGACCGCTTCAGGAACGAGAGCACCATGATGACGGCGCCCCTTCAGATGACCCTATCGGCCCGCGCCTTCAAGGGCACCATGAGTGCGGCGCGCGCCTGGTCGCTCCACTTGCTGAGCTTCG
>DATHEN010000833.1:0-3360 GCA_035318565.1 Polyangiaceae bacterium | reverse complement strand
TCGCGCTGGCCGCGTTCGACTGTGCGCCGAACTCGACGGGGCGCCGGTGTACCTGCGGGTGAGCGCCGGCACGCGCGCATTCGATGCGCTGTTCGCGGCGTGCGATCTCGAGACGCCGGACGCTGACGACAAGCGCGACATCGACGTGCAGAGCCGCGCGCTCGTGGGCTGCATGGTGGTGGTGGAAACAGATACGGCCGGGATGGTGCGCCGCATCCTTGCGCCGCTGGGATCGTGTGAGGCTGCTGAATGAATCATCCCGATGAAATGGCCGAAGCCGAGCTTGCCGAATGGCTCGACTACCTGGAATGGCGAAACGATCCGGACTCGGACCCCGACGAATACGTGCGCGTTGCTGGCGAATGGGTGCACCGCGACCGAATCGAGATTCACAAGCTGCGCCCGCAGCACCGTGCCGCATCGCGCGTTGTGCCGCTGCAGCCCGGCGAGCGCTACCTCACCCTCGCAGAGGCCGGCGCGCTCGTGAGGGCGTCATCCGAAACGGTTCGGTATTGGATTTGGCAGGGGCGGCTGCAGGGCTTCAAGCCAGGGCGCAATGTGCTCGTGCGCGAAGCGGAGCTCATCGAGCTCGTGCGCTCGCGGGAGACGGTGGCACTTCGGGGCAGCCGCGACGCGTCGCGTGAGACGTTGAATTAAGTAACTGTGTCTAGGATGCACGCGCCAGTTCGTCCCACTCCTCGTCTCCCGGAATGGGCATCTCGTAGAACTCTCGGTACACGAGCAGCTCTCCGCCGCGCCTGTAGTTGAAGAGGACTCGCGCGGCGTCGGGGGATGCCGGAGTCTTCCAGGTCAGTCGAATCGTGGCTATAGGCTGTTGATAGAGCGCAACGACTGCATACAGACCATCGGGATATGGCTGGATGTGCACAGCATGGTGGTTCGGCGGGCACATCAGCCGCGTTACATGTTGGAGTCGCTCGCTTTCCGTGACGAGCTCTACAATCCCCTCACTGTCGCGCTCCCCGTTCAAGATGAAATCGCGAACGACGTCAAAATCGGCCGATCTGGCAAACTCTGACCCGAAGACCCGACACACAACGTTGAGCCCGATCTTCGCTAGAGCTCGACAGATCGCACGTTCCTCGATGTGCATCCTGACGTGGACCAGCGGGTCGCTGATCGTGCTTTGCGGCTCGAGCGTCGTGCGCGGTTCCGTTGAGAAGATTTTCCGCTCGAGGACGCGTTGCTTGAGCGACTCCGCGATTTCGCGTGTCGCAGCCCTGACAACAAAACAGCCGGGGCCGCTCCGCACCAAGGCAGGCTCAACAGGCGGTTCGCAATCACCGACAACAACAATCGACAGATTGTCCACCGCTACGGCGCGCAGCTCGTCGGTGATCCTTCGAACTGGTGTCGCGATGTCTTCAGTTGAATCATCACCTACTGACATGTGCCAATCGTAGCCACCACGCGAGATGAGCTGATCGGGGATCCTGAGACGCATCCGCTCGTCCAGGCGAACACTGAGCCAAACGGAGTGTCGCTCGTCACGATGCACGACGTGGTTTCCACGCAGTGGATTGCGGCTTTTCGTTACGTCCGAATGCCTTCGACAGTAGAGGTCGTGGACGGCGCGGACCAGGAAGCCGTCCACTCGCGACAGCGTCTTGCTGTTGCACTCGTCGCACACTTCGTCGTGAAGACATGCCCTGCCCCCAAGACCGCGCTGCATGATGTGCTCGGCGGTCTTAGGTCGCGCCTTGTCACGACAGTAGAGGCAGGGCTTCAGCTCCGAAGCAGTTACCCCGTCAGTCGTCCCGACATCTTCGAATTGTTCCAAGCGAAACTCCCTTCGCGCATCGCCTCGTTCGGCTAGGGCGCAGGTCACGTCGGACCCGTCGGGAAGGATGCCTAGCACGCGCGCAGGGGTTCGCGGTCCCGGGGGATATACGGGGGCAAAACCACCAACGTCGGCCATGAGTTGCCCACGTTTTTCAACGGTTCGCTTTTGCGCCGTTGCGAAGGATTCCAGCGGCGTTTTCGACCGATTTACCGCTGGAATCCTCGGCGCCCCCAGCAAGAATCGAACTTGCGACCTTGGCTTTAGGAAAGCCCTGCTCTATCCAACTGAGCTACGGGGGCGAGGGTGCGCGGAAGGTTGCACAGCAGAGCCTTGGACCGCAAGCGCTCGGCCGCCCGGCGCGCACGAGCCTGTGGGGCCAATCAACCATGGCAGTCCGAATGGGCGGCCGTTCGATTCGTTTGGTGCTGCATCGGCCATGCTGCGGTCCTCGTTCCAATAGCGAGACGAGCACATTTTCTGCGGCATTCAGCGGCTTTTAGTGAGACCGCGGAACGGCCCGCCGCCCGAGCCGCTGCCTCCCGGGGCCCATCGGGTCAATATCGGGAGCCGCTCCTGGGGCGTCGAAGCGGCTTTGATGCTGAAAAAAATCTTGGCGAGAGTCAGATCCGAGACCATGATCGTCTTCTCCGTTTCTCGCAACGCGGAGACGAGCCCCCTCGGAGCCACCAGGAACTTTCTGAGGGGGTTCGCTATATGCGAGGCCTGAAACGGGCGGAGTGAGCTGCGAGCATTGCTTCGGCTCCCAGTGCCATATGCCGTCTTCAGCGCACTTCGATGCTGCCCTGTTGCAAGAGCTGGAGCAGCAGCCGGAGCGTGTCGTGGCGCGGCAACGGAGAAATATCGAGCGCTTCATCGATCGTGATGCCGTCCACCCGCGAAAGAAGAAACAAGTGCTCGGGTGACATGGATCCAGCGGCGGACGATGACGGCGTACTGCGCACCGAGATGTGCCGGTGACGCGGACCGAGGCGTTGCTCGTAGATATGCTGGAACAACGTCTTTGCGCGATCCAGCGCCTCGGCCACCATCGGACCGGGGTACTGATCCGCGAGGCGCAGCGCCGACTCCGCAAGACGCACGGCGAGCTCCACGTCTTCGAAGCCGAGCGCCTGGCGCGCTTGCTCGATGGCATGAGTCACCTCACGCGAAACGATGAGCTCGTCGGCCGGCGGCGCAACCTGCTGAGCCGCCGGCGCTTCGTCGAGCCGTGCACTCGGCGCGACCATCGTCTGTGCCAACGGGGAGCTCGACTTGCGCGACGGCGCCGGCGGAGCACTGGTGGGCGCCGTGGCGCGTCTGGAGAGCGCTACTGCGCGCGGCATCACGCTGATGCTGCAGGAAGCGGCGCGCGCCAGCTCATCGATGAACACGCCGACATCGGCGAAGCGCTCGTCGGGTGACTTTGCCATGGCGCGCTCGAGCACGCGGTCCACGTCCGCCGGAACGTCGATGCCGCGCTGCGCGAGGCTCAGCGGCGCATCGTTGATCACGCGGCCGAGCACGGTGCTGACGTCATCGGCAGCAAAGGGCGTGTA
>DATHEN010000832.1:0-4323 GCA_035318565.1 Polyangiaceae bacterium | reverse complement strand
CACGTGCGCATGACGTTGACTGCTCCGGGGTGCCCCGTTGCCGGCTCCCTGGTGGGCGAGGTTCATGACCGAGTGCTAGGCGTTGCCGGCACCCGGCACGTCAAAACCGAGCTCGTCTGGGATCCGCCCTGGACTCGCGACCGCATGACCGAAGCCGCCATGCTCGAGCTCGGCTTGTTCTGAGCCGGGCTCGACGACACCTGCCTTCTGCGTCAAATTGGAATAACAAGCCATGTCACAGCCGACCCAGACCACGGAAGCTTCGCCCGCAACGGAAGACGCATCCCGCATTCGCGTTACTCCAGAAGCCGTGGCCTACGCCAAGCGTAAGCTCGGAGAAATCGGGAAGCCGAACGCCGCCCTGCGCGTGGGCGTGAAGGGCGGTGGCTGCGCCGGCTTGACCTATGTCACCGATTTCACCGAGGATCCGCCGCAGGAACGCGACCTGGTCTACGAATTTTTCGGCCTGCCGGTGTACGTGGATCAGCGCAGCATCAAGTTCCTGGAAGGCAGCGTGCTGCGCTTCGAGAACACGCTCATGTACCAGGGCTTCAAGTTCGACAATCCACTCCAGGAGTCGAGCTGCGGCTGCGGACAGACCTTCAGCGTAAAAAAGAACCTGAAGACCCTGTGACGCCCGTGAGCTGGCACGGTGCCGTGGGAACGCGGCGGCCTCTAAAAGCGCCCTGCCACATCGCACTGACGGCACGAGATAGAACCTCGCCCAAAGGGCGAGTGTTCGTCAGAAACAAAACCAAGTGACGAAGCACACGTCCGTATGAAGGCTAATTTCTGCGGCCCTCACCCAAGTGGGGCCGCGGAAATTAGCCTTCACACGTGGCAAGTCACTTATCGCCGTCGCCGTCGAGATCTTTGTCTTCGACTTCCTCGCGCGTCTCTTCGCCGGCGTTTTCCACCGCGCCTGCAGCTTCTCCAGCACCCTGCTTGACCTCGGTGCCCACTGCTTCGCCGGCTTCACCGATCTCTTCCGTCGTATCGGGCTCTTCTGCGCGCTTCTGATCGCCACCGCAGCCGGCCATCAGAACTGCCATGAATACCGGTAAACCCGCCCAAGCAATTTTCGTCTGCATCATGAAGTCTCCGTTGAAGCGAAGCGCCCTTGCGCGCCTCGGCCCCAGTGCAGAGTTCGTGCCGATGCGTTTTCCGCGGCCTTGTGCGTGCTCTCCGGCTCAGCACCGTGCGATCGCGCACGTCCGTAGCAACCTGCCACGGGCACGGCGTCACGGCATCAGGGGTTGTCGCTCGCGGCTATCCGGAGCTTCCGGAGTCTTGCCCAGCGTCTGCTCCCAAGGAGCGAATCCAGCCCGAAATGCAGTCCAGTACCGAGCTCGGTAACGCACCGAGGGCCAAGGGCATGCGTTCGCCGCACGCCGGCTCCTCATCCACCAGTTTGCGAAACAAGAACGACTGCTCCGGGGAACCCGGCACGACGTACGTCTCGCCCGGACACCCCCCGGCCCTTGCGTTCACCAGCTCGGCTTCCAAGTCTGGGTCGTCGAGCCACAGGTCCCAGGCAGCACCGTTGCCGTGGCAGCTCTCGTGCACACATGCCACCTTGAACACGTCCTCTCGGAGCGACGCCAACGTCGGTCCGCATTCGATCGCGTTCAGGTCCGGCAACCCTGGGCGTACATCGGCCGGCGCTTCCGGCACTCCCGAGTCGGCAGCGTTCCGTGGCTCGTGAGCCTCGTCACCACAGGCGGCGAGGCTCGCGAGACAGAAGCCGAGCAGCGCTGCCCTCGAAACATTCGAAGGCAGCGGCGATGCTCTTCTCGACTCAGCCCGGGCGCCCACGAGCGGCGGCTTGGCGCGACTCCAATACGTACTCGGACCAGCTCTTGGGTCCGCCGGGAGTACGCAGCGCCCAGCGGTGCGAGCCGAAGTGCTCGTCGAGGTCGCGGCGACGCAGCGTCAGCGCACTGCTCGCGATCTGGCAGCGCTTGGCCTCCACGTCGATGCCATAGAGGCTGGCCGCGTTCAGACCGAAGATCTTGCGCTTGTTCGTGTCATCGAGGGGCGGGTAGCCAAACTCGGTCTGCATGTCTTCCGGAATCGTGAGGTTCCGGAACCACTGAATGAAGCCCTGCGGCGAACCGTAGATCACGCAATCCGTACCCCAGAGCACGCGATCCGTACCCACGTACTTCATCAGCTTTCCGAAGAAGTGCGCTGCAGCGATCGAGTCCGTTTGCATCTTCTGATTGATGGCGCTGCCGACCTCGCCGTACACGTTCTGGTTCGGGCCGATGCCGTTATCGATCAGCGACCGGATGAGCGCGTTCGTGCCCTTCGGATCCGGATCGTCGGGGTCGTAGGGACCTTCCGCCGGCGCCTCGTTCGTGCCGTCGTACCCGGAGCAGATCCCCGAGTGATAGATGACGAAGCGGGCGTCCGGGTAGTCCTTGGCCACCACGCCGACGTCTTTGGGATGGTTGAACTCCTTGCGGAAGAACGCCGCGATCGGCAGGCCCTTGTGCACGTTGAAGCGGTTCAACCCGAGCTTCAGCCCGTGCTCGATGACCTGGCGTGCCGCGGGATCCGTCAGCATGTAGCCGAGCGTTCCGCGCGGGTCGATCGATTGGCTCGCAAATCCTGGATACATCTTCCAGCCGTAGGCCAGCCGCTCGCAGTGCATCCTCGTCATGATGTCGAGCTGCGCGTCGACGCCGCTCAGATCGTTCGGCAGTACTTGCACGTGCTGCACCACGCGCTGCGTGTTGCCGGCCATCTGATTGATCTTGTCCCGCGAGTTGGCCATGCTCTCGTTCGCGAGCGGCAGCCCACAAGGGATGGTCAGGTCCTCGGGACAGGTCGTGCCCGGCCAGGACGTGAGCACGGCCAAGTGCGTGTCACTCTCGAGGAACATGCCTCTGATGTAGTCGTCCTCGTTGGCGTTCTCGTAGAGAATGCCGAACAGACCATCGAGCGACTCCGGAAAGCGCTTGCCGTCTTCCGGATTGAACCAGTGCGTCTGCACGTCGAAAATGAACTGGTCGCCTTCGACGAGCGCGCACGCCGCGTCTTCGTCGAACATGGCCTCTTTCGGCACACATAGCGCCGGCTGCTTGCCCGGGTTCTTGTCGTCGTCCGAGCACGCAACGCACCAAAGCGTGGTCGCCATGCCCATGGCGCTCGTCATGAACGCACGCCGATCGACACCGAGCTTGCGTGCGTTCGCGTCCGCCGTTTCGAGTACGAACTGACGCATCTTGCGCTCGTGCTCGGTCTGGAAGTGGTAGTACTCGCCGTTCGACTTGTCTTTCATCCAGATCGGCGGCTCGAACGGTAGTTCCGGGTCTGTCCTCTTGAGCATCTTCAGCCACGGAAACTTGCTTTTCACGATTCGTCCCTTTCTGACCGTTCGCGCGCGCTCGCGCGAATCTCTGGCTGTCTACTGGTTCGATTAACCGGGCCCCACGTCAGCGCTCGTCGCATCGCGACTCGCATCCGTGGTCCCGCCTTCTCTAGCGGCGTCCCCGCCATCCGACGAGCTGCCGCCGTCCCCGCACATCACGGGGCATTTCTGTTCGGTAGTGCAGTTGCCGAGCTGCAGCGCCAAGAGCGTAGCTTGCGCCATCGCACCGCCGTTCTGATCGATGACGTCTTTGCACGGCGCCGGACCGACGTAGCAGCTGATCGGATTCGCGGCGCAGCCGGTGCGAATCGCGCATTGGCGGATGGCGACACAACTGGGTAGCGCCTGGCAACGCTCGAGCTCGCAGGTGCACTTCTCGCACGCGCAATTGACGACCTCGTCGCAGGTGCCCTCCGCAGTACCAACGCGCTTGCATTCGCTGACCCCGGCGTCGGTCTCGCAGATACCGCCCGTGCCGCCGCTGTCTTCGTCTATCGCGGCTTCGGGACCGCCGTCGTCACCGCCCGGCAACCCGTACGCTATGAGCCCGCCACGCACCTCGGGGCTGGCGCCGGTCTTGAAGAACGCGAAACCATGGCAGGCGAACAGCTTGCCGCCGGCGATCGACGGACCACTCGCTGCCACGACCTTCTTGCGCTCTCCGTTCTCGATCACGCTGAGCTCGTCTTTCCAGAGCTCCTCGCCATTTTTCGCGTCGACCGCGTAGAGCGTGCCGTCGTTGGCGATGTTGAATACGAGGCCGTTCGCGTATGCCAGGCCGCCCACGGAAGAGTACGGCTTCTCTTTCTTCCACAGCGTCTTGGCCGTGTCCGCTTGCACCGCCAAGATCACGTGTTTGTCCGTAGGCTGGGGATCGTCGATGGCGCTCACGACCTCGTTGGACGCCATGTACAAGACGCCGTTCGCATAGGCGGCGCTGTCCATGA
>DATHEN010000831.1:0-3902 GCA_035318565.1 Polyangiaceae bacterium | reverse complement strand
AACGCCGAGCACGATCAACGGCGTGATCACCGCCGCTTGCACGGCCGCGAACACCGCCTTCACCGCGATGAAGGAGTTGGGCGCGAGCGCGTCCGCGCCAGAAGCGGCCAAGAGCAACGTCACCGGAACGCCGAACACGAGTATCGAAAGGAAGCCCAGCCAGAGACTGCGTTTCCACGTGCCTTGCGGAAAGCGCGCGATCAGCCTGGTGAGCGCCGGCGAAATCACCGGCAGGCTGATCTTCTTTTTCATGAAATCCCGGCGCACCGTGAACGCCGCACCGATGCACGTGCCGAACGTGATGCCGAACGCGGTGCCCAGTAGATCGCCCGCCACGCCGGGCACCTTCCACATCGGAAAGCTGACCAGCTCACGCGTGATTAGCCAGCCGATGACGCCGTTGATGAGGGCGTTGGCGAGGGCGGCTCCCACCCCGTTTTGACCGATGACATATAGACGCTCTCGGGGTGACATCACGCGAACCTCAGGTGAGATAATACCAGCGCTTGAGCAGATGAGCGGGGCCGGCGAAGGCAAATACGATCGCCGCAGCCAAGGGAGCACCCGCGGCGGCGACGAACGCCGAATCCACGGCGGGCATGAGCAAAATGCCTCCGCCAATGGCGCGGCCGATTATGGGCGGAGTGGCATTCGCCCGTAGCGGTGCATACAAGCCGTAGCCGCGTATCAGCACGTAGCCGAGCGGCAACGCCGCGAACGCGAGCCCCTGCGCGCCGTTACCGGTTGCGAAGGACACGCAGGCCAAGAGCGGCAGGAGTGCGAGTCCCAGTGCAAAAATCGACAGTACCGCACCGCGTAAACGCGAGGCACCCGTGCCTCCGACCTCGAAACGAGAGAGCTGCGTGATCAGCAGGGTGAAGGCGCCGAGCACGAGCGGCGGCACGATCAACCAGGGAGTGGACCAACGCGCGACACTCAGGCCGAGGCCCAGGTTGAACGCGCGGCAGCTTCCCATGGCCAGCGGTCCGAGCGCCGTACTCTTGAGCGCTGCGTCGTAGAGCAGGACGGAAGCCAGCACCCCCAGCGCAGCCAACAGCGGCGCGAGCCCGTGAGCGGCCGCGAGCGACACTCCGATCACGAGCAAAACTCCGCCCAGGAGCGCGGCCGTTCTCGCGGAAACTTCGCCGGCGGGGATCGGCCGCGTGGGCCGTTCGATGGCGTCGATGTTCCGATCGAAGTAGTCGTTGAGCACCATGCCCGCCGTGTAGAGCGCTGCGGACGCGCCGACGAGCAGCACGTCGCGCGCCTCGAACTCGCCCGCTCGCACCAGGGCCACGCCGGCAACCACGTTGGCGCAGGCCGTGAACACGTTCGGAATGCGGGCGAGTCGGAGCAGCGGGCGCAGCATGGCCGAGGACCTGCGCTCAGGCCGTGGCGGCACGCGGGCGCCGCGCACGTTCGCGCAGCCAGCGCAAGCTCGTGCGGATCACGCCCTCATCGAGCTCGTGCACTTCTCGCCCGCGGCCCAGGCCATCGAGCAGCGTCACGGTGAGCTCGCCGCCCAGGTGTTCGCGGAACTCGTCCAGTCCTTCGAGTACGCGCGGGCCGCGTGGGGTTTCGAGCTCGAGCGCGTCGTCCCACAAGGGTAGCCCGAGCTGTTCGAGCAGCGAGACCACCTGCTCGGCGTCGCGGTGGCTAATCAAGCCCGTTTCGGCCGAATAGTGGGTGTCGAGGGCGATGCCGATAGCGACTGCTTCGCCGTGACTGAGCCGGTACGCGCTCAAGCTTTCGAGCTTGTGCGCCGCCCAGTGGCCGAAGTCCAGCGGACGCGCCGTACCGAGCTCGAACGGATCGCCGCTAGTGGCGATGTGCGCCAGGTGCAGCTCGGCGCAACGGCGAATCAAGGTGGCCAGGCTCGACTCTTCGAGGCGCGCCAGGCGGGGCGCGTGCTCGAGCAACCAGGTGAAGAAGCTGGGGTCCTTGATCAGCGCGACCTTCACGGCCTCGGCCATGCCGGCCACCGCTTGATCGGCAGGCAAAGTTCGCAAGAAGTGCGTGTCGATCAGCACCGCGAACGGCGCCGCGAAGGTGCCGAGAAAGTTCTTCTTCCCGAAGGCGTTGATGCCGTTTTTGACTCCCACTCCCGAGTCGGCCTGACTCAGCACGGTGGTGGGAACGCGCACGACGCGCAGGCCGCGGTGCGCCGTGGCGGCTGCATAGCCGACCATGTCTTGCAACGCGCCGCCGCCCACGATCACCACCGCGGCGTGACGGTCCATCTTCTGTGCTTCGAACTCGCTGAGCAAGCGAGCCGGCGCCTGCTCGTCGTTCTTGCAGGCTTCTCCTCCCGTCACGATCAACGGAGGGCAGGCGAGCTGCATGACGTCGCCGTGAGCCCGGACGTACTCCGCGATGTCCGAAAGCAAGTGCGGCCACAGCTCCGCGACGCGCTCCTCCACCACGAACAGGCAACGGTGCCGTCGAGCGGGCTCTTTCCGGCCCACGGCGGCCGCGAGGTCCGGCTTGTCTGGATCGAAAACGCCGCGCGTGAAATAGACCGGGTAGTCCAACGTGACGGCAAATCGCTGAACGTATAGGCTCATAGAGGCGAAGTCGGACCCATAGCATTCAAGCGGCAGAAACGTCAGTCCAGCGCCAAATTGCCGCGAGAAACACCTAGACTCTCGTGTCTCGTTGGCATCTCATTGGCGGCTTTCATCGAGTGCGGCTCGGGGCGGCGGCCCACAATCGGTCCTGACGCAATCGTGACCGGCCTCTGACGGGTTCCGTGAGGCGTTCCGCTTACATTGCGATGCATGGGTATTCCCGCCGCAATCGTCGTCTTCTTCGTGAGCCACTGGGTTCTCAGTGTGTTCTTTCAGACCTTCTTCCTGCACCGTTACGGCGCGCATCGCATGTTCACGATGACACGCGGTTGGGAGCGGTTCTTCCATCTGTGCACCTTCGCTACTCAGGGCTCGTCGTATTTGAATCCGCGCGGCTACGCGATCATGCACCGCATGCACCACGCCTACTCCGACACGGAGCAGGATCCGCACTCGCCGGTCATTCAGAAGAGCTTCGGCAAGATGATGTACCGCACCCTGCTGCAGTACCGCGGCATCATGCGCGGCACGCTGCAGGTGGAGCCACGTTTCCTGGGCGAGTATCCGGAATGGCCCGCGCTCGATCGTTTCGCGCACCGCTGGACGACGGCCGTCGCGTGGGGAACCCTCTACACGCTGTTCTACGTTCACTTCGCCACGGCGTGGTGGCAGTTCCTGCTCGTGCCCGTGCATTACATGATGGGCCCGCTGCACGGCGGCATCGTCAACTGGTTCGGCCACAAGCTCGGTTATCGCAACTTCGATCAGAAGGATGCATCGCGCAACACGCTGTTCATCGACTTCGTGACGATGGGCGAGCTCTTCCAAAACAACCATCACATGTACGGCAGCCGCGCGAAATTCGCGGTGCGTTCCTGGGAAATCGACCCGAGCTGGCCGATCATCAAGCTGCTCGATCGCGTGGGCGCCATCCATCTGCGCGCACCCGTCGTGCCCGTCAAAAAGTCGCACAAAGAGCCGCTGCTCGCGGAGACCGCCGCGCTCGAAGGACTGCCCGCACACATCTCCGTGCCGAGCACCGCGCCAGCCGACGCATGAAAGTTCTGGTGTGCCGCTGCGAGGACGTCACTCGCGAAGAGCTCGAGCACGCGCTCGAGCTCGGCCACCGGGACATCGAGTCGCTCAAGCGTTACACCGGCTTTGCCACGGGCTGGTGTCAGGGCAAGTGGTGTCTGAGTCTGTGTGCGCGCCTGCTCGCCGAGCGCGGCGGAGAGCCGGGCCAAGGCATCACGCCGCGCCCGCCGCTGCACCCCACGTCGCTCGCAGCGCTAGCAGCGCTCGATCCAGACTGGGAGTGAGCCTACTCGCCCTCGT
>DATHEN010000830.1:0-3551 GCA_035318565.1 Polyangiaceae bacterium | reverse complement strand
TCGATCCCGTGGGACCGATGCTGGTGCGCGGCCTGCCCGAGGAACTGAATCGCGGCTGGGCGTATCGCGTCTTCGTCTCGTTGATCGCCGATCCTCCACATTACGTGTACGACATGCGTTACGGCGGCTTCTGGCCGCTGGTGCCATTTCTGCTCTTGCCGCTCGGTGCGCTGTCACTGCTTCGACCGAGTATTCGCTCGCACGCACTCGGCCCCCTGCTCGTGGCGGGCTGCGCGCTCGCTTCGCCGATGGCGCAGTGGCTGCGATTCAGCCTCGCCTTCCCCGCAGCCTTGCTCGCCCTGGGAGCAGCCGAAGTCAGCCGGCACCCGCGCTGGCGCAAAGCGCTGTGCGACGTCGCCATCGCCGGAGCCGCCGCGCTCGGACTCGTGCGCGCGTACGGCGGATTCACGGCTGGAGCACGCTCGCTGCCGGAGGTGGCGCGCGGCGGATACTTCGGCGGCATCGACGGGCGCGAGGGCGAATGGAACGCCATCAAGGCGCGCCTCGAACCCGGCGAAGCCTTCGCTTACGATCGTTCGTTTGCCACTCCGGGACGTGCCTACCGCGCCGATGGAGCAACGCGAGTCGTCTACCTCGACGACGAGCAGGTGGGGCCCAATGACCTGCTCGCCTTCATCAGCCGAGAGCGCGTGCGGCTCTTGGCCGTGCGCCACCAAGGGCCGCTGCGCGAGCGCATCGTCGCGGATCCTGCTCACTTTGCTCCCGTCATGAGCTGCCCGCTCGATCCGTGCCACATCTACCAAGTGCGTCGCACCGAAGCCGACGTGCCGATGAACGTCACACCTAGAATCGACACGCTCGTCATTTCACCGCACCCGGACGACGAAACGTTGATCGCGGCGGGCGTCCTCACGCGCACGCTCCGAGAGGGCGGCAGCGCGCGTGTCGTGGTCGTCACCAATGGTGACTACGACTGCGTCGCCGACGGCCTGCGCCGCCAATCGGAAACGGTCGCAGCCATGGCAGTCCTCGGCCTCACCGAGGATCAGATCGATTTCCTCGGTTACCCCGACGGCTATCTGGCGCGGCTCGGCGCGGCGCCGCTGCGCAACGTGAAGCGGCTCGTGAACGGCCGCTGCGAGCCGCACGACACCACCTACGGAACGCGCGGGCGCGGCCAGCGCGATTTCCACCGCATGCGCTTCGCTGCGCCGGGTGTCTACACGGAGGAATCGCTGGTCCATGACCTGGCCACGATCCTGGCCGAGTTTCGCCCGCGCGATGTGTTCGTCACCCACCCCGCCGACACGCACCCGGACCACGCGACCACGTACGCTCTGCTACGGCGCGCAATCGACCGGCAACCCGAAGCGCCACGCATCCACCGCGCGTTCGTACACGCGGGCGGCTGCTGGCCGATCAGCAACGAGCCTGAACCCTGCCCGGCGGTGATCTTCGATCCGGCGCGACCCCTGCCCGAGCTGCCTGCGCATCTGACGGGCGACCAGCAGCCGGAACACCGTGAGGTGCCGGCCGATCTGCGCGCCCGCGATCCGGCGCGGAACCTGAAGGCACGCGCGCTGCTCGAGTACGAAACTCAGCTCGGCAAGGCAGGCCTGAAGAGTTATCTGGCGTCGTTCATTCGCCACGCCGAAGTCTTCTACCCAGAGCAGCTCGAGCTAGACGACAAGGCACGCTGGGTACCCGCTGTCGAGGCGCAGGCCCAGGTCGCGCCCCGCTGAGCCGTTCACACTGGCGCTGTCAGGTCTTACGGCGGCTTTCGCCTTGTACCCAGTGCAGACCGGGCAGACCGTCGATGCTGGCGGCGTTCTTCTCGACTTGATAGTTGCGCACCGCTTCGGGTCCCTTGCGCTCGGCCCACTTGAGGAGCTGATCGCGTTCGCCCTTGAACCCGTAGAGCGGCACGCCGTAACCACACGAATCGGAGATACGCTCTACGTCTACGATGATGATGGCGCGCGCCGACATCGCCGAGTCCCAGTTCTCCGCAATCTGACCAAAACCGGGATCGGGAGCTTCCACGACGCGCCCGCGCCCATGCAAGCGTACGATTTTGGGCGGCCCTTCGAATGCGCAGAACATCAGCACGATGCGTCCATTTTGATTCAAATGCGCGATCGTCTCGACGCCGCTGCCCACGTAATCGAGATACGCAACACGCGTCGGCGCGAGCACGCGAATACCCGCGAGGCCCTTGGGGGAAAGATTCAAGTGGCCGTCTTCTTCCAGCGGCGCTGTCGCGACGAAAAACAGCTGCTGCGCCAGGATGAACTCGCGCAGCTTGTCGTCGATCTCCGTGTAGAGCTTACCCATTGTGTCCTCTTCCCGGCCCGCCGGAGTCGTCTGCACCGCTCGCGCCCACGTCCTTCGTGATCGCCTCGCGTACGAACAGATCCTCGAGCGTCTCGTGGCGCGGTGTCACCTCGCTCACCGTGAAGCCGGCCTTGAGCGCGTCATTCAGCACTTCATTCACGTGCGCGGTTCCTTCGACTTCGACGACCACGCGCGGCCCCACCCGAGTCAGCCCGTGGCCAGCGGTGGTGCAGCGCGCTGCAAACGCTTCGTCCGCTCCCAAGACGCTGATGTCCGTGCGTTGCACCTCGCTGCGCAGAAGCTCGGAGAGTTTGCCGCTCACGACGACCTCGCCCTGCCTCAGGATGGTGACTTCATCGCACATGACCTCCACATCACTCAGGATGTGCGTGGAGAAAAAGATGGTCCGACCGCGCTTGCGCTCGTCCAGGATCAGATCCTTCACCTCTTTGCGACCCACCGGGTCGAGGCCGCTCATGGGCTCGTCCAGGATCAGGAGCTCGGGATCGGCGACCAGCGCTGCAGCCAGGCCGGTGCGCTGCAGCATGCCTTTGGAAAGGCGACGCACGGGACGATCGGCTGCGTAGAGAATGCCCACTTGTGAGAGCACGCTCTTGGTTCGATCCCGGACAACGCGCGAACCGAGACCAGACAAGCGGCCGCACATCTCCACGAACTCGCGCGGCGTTAGATAAGGATATACGTAAGGATTTTCCGGTAGAAATCCCAGTTTTTGTCGGGCTCGCGGGCTCGGGATCGGATCGCCGAACACGCGCGCGCTGCCTCCGGAAGGCGCGATCAAACCGGTCAACATCTTGATCGTGGTGGTCTTACCGGCGCCGTTCGGACCGAGAAATCCGAAGATGTCACCGCGCTGCACGCGGAAAGAGATGCCTTTGACTGCCTTGACCCGGCGTCTGAAGAAGCCGTGCCGAAACTCCTTACGCAGACCGTCGACTTGGATCAGGACGTCGCTCATTCGTACCTGGAGAGAAGATAGTCCGAGCCGCTGCCCCGCCAATGCGGAAACGCTTCCCCGTGCGGGGAGAGTTTCTGGCGCACCAAAGCGGCACAAGTTGTTGTAAAAGTTGTAAGTGAGGCAGAGTGAGGCGACTTGCGAGTATCACGTTCGGCGCCGCGCGGCCGAACCAGCAACGGGAGGCGGGCAAGACGATGCGAGGGAACATGACGAGGTTCGGTCTGACGTGTCTGTGTTTGCTCGGCAGTGCCGCTTTCAGCCTGGATGCGTCGGCGCA
>DATHEN010000829.1:0-7043 GCA_035318565.1 Polyangiaceae bacterium | reverse complement strand
AGTCTCCACGCCACGCGCGCCAGCTCGCTTCCCGGGAGTCAGCGTGCTGAAGCCACTCTGCGGCACGGATGCCGAGCTCGAGTCGAACTTGAGGAGCTTCTTCGAGCAGGACTACCCGCACCTACAGCTGGTGTTCGGCGTGGAGAGCGCTTCTGACCCTGCGATCGCGACCGTCGAGCGCCTGCGGCGACGCTTTCCGTCCGTGGTGTGCACGCTGGTGGTGCATGGCGGCGGACGCGGGAAAAATCCAAAGGTCAGCAACCTTCTCGGCATGTCGCCCGCCGCTCACCACGAGCTCTTGCTCGTGAGCGACAGCAACGTGCGCGCTCCCGCCCACTACGTCCGCGAGCTGGTCTCCGTACTGGAAAGCGAACCCAACGTCGGGCTCGTGACTAACCTCTTTGCCGGCGCCGGGGAAAACACGCTCGGGGCCGCGCTCGAGAACGTTCAGCTGAACGGCTTTTGCGCGTCCGGCACCACGCTTCCGACCTTACTCGGGGACAGCGCCGTGGTCGGTAAGTCGCTGCTGTTCCGGCGCGGCGAGTTCGTCGCGCTCGGCGGCTTCGAAGCCGTATCCAACGTGCTCGCCGAAGACTTCATGATCGGCAAGATGTTCGAGCACGCGGGGCGCTCGGTACGCATTGCCCCGAGCGTGCTCTTGCACACGACGAGCGGCATGTCCGTGGGCAGTTACCTCGGCCGACATCTGCGCTGGTGCATGCTGCGCGTCAGGCTCCGGCCGCTCGCCTACGCGCTGGAGCCGTTGACCAGTCCGCTATTTCTGCTGCCGGCGGCCCTGTTCGCGTTCGGCTACAGCGGCCTGTTGTGGACGGCGGGCATGCTGATCGTGCGGGACGTGGGCGGCTGGCTCGTGCTGCGCGGGCCCGAGCGTGCCTGGCTGCCCTTGGTCCTGTGCGTCGCGCGCGAGCTGACAATTCTCGGCGTCTGGGCGTGCGCGCCCCTCAAGCGTCACGTGACCTGGCGGGGTCACAAAGTACGGCTGGGCGCGGGCACTCTGTTGTTTGCTGCCAAAGCCAACTCCTGAGCCGCACCCTCGTCGTCTTCGCGTGTGAGCACGCTGCGCACGCGCGCGAACTCGGCGTGCAGGCCGGCGATCGCCTCGGCCGCGGCCGCGTCGCAGCGCGGGTTCTTCTCGATACTCTCGGCGAGCAGCGCCATGCGTCGCGCGCCGAAGTTGCCGCACGCTCCTTTTACCGCGTGCGCGCCACGCTCGAGCAGCGTCTCTTGTTGAGCGGCGTGCGCGTCCGCCAGTGACTGAAGGCGTACGGCCATATCCTGCAAGAAGATCTGAGTGAGCTCGTGCACGAGCTCCGGGCTGCCGATTTCGTTCAAGCGCGTACGATCGATGGGATCGTTTGCCTGAGGGTCCACTCGCCCGTCGTCCGGCATGACGATGCGCAAGGCGTCCCCGCTCAAATGCAGCACGAGCTTGGCGCGCAACTCGGAGAGTGAGAACGGCTTCGACAGGTAGTCGTTCATACCGGCCGAAAGACAGCGTTCGCGATCTCCGGGAGCCGCGTTGGCCGTCAGCGCGATGATGGGCACCTTGCCGGCCTCACCGGGCAGCTTGCGGATTTGCGCGGTGGCTTCGAAGCCATCGAGGTCCGGCATCTCGCAGTCCATCAGCACTGCATCGTACGCGTGCTGCTTCAAGGCTTCGACGGCTTCCTTGCCGGACCCGGCAAAGCTCGTCTCACAACCGAGCGTCTCGAGCGCGCGCGCAACGATCACCTGGTTGAGCGCGTCATCCTCCGCCACGAGCACGGTGCGCCGGACATCGTCCCAGCCGGGAATGCTGGACGGAGTACGCCAGCTCGGCGGCGTGGACGTGGCGATGGATTCACCGGCACAGGGCTCGAGAAGCAGCCTGACTCGGAAAGCCGAGCCCGCCGGAGGCCTGCCGAACACCTCGATACTCCCGCGCATGAGCTCGGCGAGCTTCACGGCCAGCGCCAGACCGAGCCCGATTCCGGCGAACGGGCGCTTGCCCGAGAGCGCCGTGCCCGATGACAGCTCATGCGTGGGTGGATCCGCGAGGTCGTGGCCCGTATCCGCGATCTGGCAGCTCAGCTCGAGCTCTTCCCCGACGGCCCTGGCGCCGACGCGCAGCTCGAGCGGCGCGGTCTTCGACGAGCGAATGGCAGCCGCCAGCACGGTGCTCAAGATCTGCCGCAGGCGCGCGCTGTCGCCCCGCGCATAGTGCGGCACGGCGCTGTCCAAGGTGAGCGTCAGCAGCACGTCCTCGTGTCCCGGCTTGCTGCGAGACGCCTCGCAAACGTCGCGCA
Organism: Polyangiaceae bacterium; assembly: GCA_035318565.1. GTDB lineage: Bacteria > Myxococcota_A > Polyangia > Polyangiales > Polyangiaceae > DATDJP01. Next base: position 4,737 of record DATHEN010000829.1, on the reverse strand, counting down.
AGACCGCACCCAGGTCGAAATCCCGTCGCGCCAGGCACAGCGCTCCCGAATCGAAGCGCGCGTAGTCGAATACGTCGGTGACTATCGTGAACAGCGACTTGCCAGAGTCCTGCACGGCTCCGAGCACGTCGCGCTGCACCGGATCGAGCTCACTTTCAAGCAGGAGTTGGCTCGATCCGATGATCACGGTCATCGGCATGCGCAGCTCGTGGCTCAGGTAACCGATCAAGGCTTCCGTGAGCGTTCGGGTGCGAAGCAGCTCGGCTTTGGTGCGCGCGAGCTCGCGCGCCAGCTCGTGCGCGTCTTGCGCGCGCGCCTCTTCGCCGGCCGGGGCGGCCACGAGCTCCTCCTGCGGCGCACCCTGGGTCATGCCACGCTGGGAAGCTCCAATGTCGCGAGGCGGCGATACAAGGTGGCGCGGCCGATCCCGAGCAGCTTGGCCGCCTGGGCGACGCTGCCGTTGGTCTGTCGGAGTGCACGCTCGATGGCGCGGCGCTCGAGCTCACGCAGCGACAGAATCGGTTGCGCATCATCGTCCACGCGGGCTCCGCCGCCGCTCTCGTCGGGCGGCAGGCTGGGCAAAGACAGAGCGCGGATGTCGGGCGGCAGATCCGACAGCGTGATTTCCTCGCCGCTGCAGGCGAGCAGGCTGCGATGCACCACGTTCTGCAGCTCGCGCACGTTGCCCGGCCACTGGTGGCGGGCCAGCGCCTCCAGCGCGTCGGGGCATACGCGCATGATCTTACGGCCGACGTCTGCCTCGAGCTTGCGCAGGAAATGACCCACCAAGAGCGGGATGTCGTCGCGGCGGGTGCGCAACGGGGGAAGCTCGATCGGGTAGACGACCAGCCGGAAGTACAGGTCCTCGCGGAACCTCCCGGCCTCGACCTCGGCGCGCAGGTCGCGGTGCGTGGCGCACACGATACGAACGTCGATCGGGACCTCCGAGGAGCCGCCCACGCGGCGCACGGTGCGCTCCTCGATCGTGCGTAGCAGGCTCGCTTGCGTGGCCGGGCTCATTTCACCGAGCTCGTCGAGGAACAGCGTACCGCCGTGAGCTTGCTCGAAGCGCCCGCGGTGCATGTTGGTAGCGCCGGTGAAAGCGCCTTTTTCGTGGCCGAACAGCTCCGACTCCTGGAGCGATTGCGGAATGGCCGCGCAGTTGATGGCCACGAACGGTCCTTCGCGGCGAGCGCCGCCCGCGTGAATCGCACGCGCCACGAGCTCCTTTCCGGTGCCGCTGTCGCCGAAGATGCTCACGGCGACGTCGCTGTCGAGCACGCGCTCCACCTGCCGTGCGAGCTCGCGCATGGGGGAACTTTCGCCGACGATGGCGCCGAGCACATCGCGACCCGTGAGCTGACGTTCGAGACGCTGCACGCTGCGCACGAGGGCGCGCCGCTCGCTCGCGCGTTTAACTGCGAGCAGCAAACGCTCGCGCTCGAGCGGCTTGGTCACGTAATCGTACGCGCCGGCTTGCATGGCCGAGACGGCCGTCTCGATCTCGCGCTGAGCAGTCACCACGATCAGTGGCAGATCGGCGTCGCGCGCCTTGAGGTGCTGGATGACCTTCATGCCGGTGACTTCACCGAGGCCGAGATCGACGCAGGCGACCGCGGGCACTTCGCCCGACTCCTCGATCACGCTTCGTCCGGTCGCGTGCTCGACCGTGCGGTAGCCGGAGCTTTCCAGCCAGTACCGCATCAGGCGGCGTGCGGTGGGGTCATCGTCAACGATGGCGACGAGTTCGGCTGAGCCAGCCGTGGGACGTACGGAGGGGGGATTGGACATCGGGTTGCCCCCATCAAGACGGCACATCCCCGAACGTACTTTAGTGCCTCGGTTCTCAAGCCGGGACGCGAGCCGGCGGGAAGCCTATAAACGAGCCGCCGCGGGCGCCCCCGACGGCCGTGGGGGCGAATGAAGGGCGGAGTGGGGATGCCTGCGCACACCCGAAATCTCGGGTCTGACGCGGCCGGAAAGCCGAGTGATCCGAGGATAGATCCAGAGCCCAGGCCGGGTGTAGCGTTTCGCTCATGAAGATCGAGACCGCGACCATTCGCCGCCTGCGTGATTCACTGCTTCAGAGCGGTCGCCGTCCGAGTGCCGTGCTGACCCCGGCATACGAGACCCTGACGCGCCAGGGCATGCTCAGCCCGGAGGAGATGGGCGCGCTGACACGCGTCGACCCGCTCGCAGAGACCATGTTTCTGATGATGGCGGCTGACGAAAGGGTCACGGACGTGGAGCGCGACGCCGTGCGCGGCGCGGTCCGCGGGTTGACGGACGACATACTGCGCAGCGGCACGATCAACGTGATGCTCGAGACGTACGAAAAGCGCCTTCACGCACAGGGCCGTGAAGCACGGCTGCGTGAGATCGCCGACGAAATCGCCGAGGAGCCGAGCGAGGCCGAAGGCGCGTTCTCGCTGGCTGCGGCCGTGGCCCTCGCCGATGACGAGGTGACCGACAGCGAGAACGAGTTCATCAACCAGCTCGCCGAGTGGTTCGGCATCACCGAAGAGCGCGCCGACGAGATCCTGGATCAGCTCGAAGAGGACCGCGAAGCAGAAGTCGAACCATGACGCTGCCCGGCGACGATGGAAAGTAGAAGCCCGCTAGCGTGCGGGCACTAGCGGGCTTTCGGAGGAATGCGTAGCTGCTTCGGAAACTTCTAGGTACCGACGATGAAGCTGACACTCGTGGTGCCGCTCCCGCCGATATTCAGAGTGGCAAAATCCTGGGCACCTTCGACCTGAAACTCGCCGGCGGTGCCCGTAATTTGGTGGCTCGCGTCCAGTAGCTGACGCACGCCGGTGGCGCCCACCGGGTGGCCCGCGCCAATCAAACCGCCGCTCGGGTTGATCGGGCACTTGCCGCCGAGCGCGATCACGCCCTCTTCGATGGCTTTCCAGCTTTCGCCCGGTGCCGTCAAACCGAAGTGATCGATTGCCATGTACTCACTCGTGGTGAAGCAATCGTGGGTTTCGATGCCCTGAATGCCGCTCACGTCGGCAATGCTCGCGCGACGCATGGCGTCCACCACAGTGGCGCGCACGTGCGGGAGCACGTAGCGATCGTTGGCGCTTTCGGCCACCTTGTCCGCGAAGCATAGACGCGACGTGTGATGGCCCCAGCCCTTGATGCGGGGAATCGAGTCGACCGAGATGCCGCGGCGCTTGGCATATTTTTCGGCGTAGGCGCGCGAAGACAGGAGCACCGCTGCTGCGCCATCGGTGACCTGCGAGCAGTCGGAAATACGCACGCGCCCGCCGACCGCCGCGTTGTCCTCGGTGCGGCACAGCGCGTGCTGCTTGTTCATGTACCAGGTGCGGGTCTGTGCGTTGGGGTTGAGCTTCGCGTTGGCGTAGTTGATCGCGGAGATCTCGGCGAGGTGTTCGTCCTTGAGCCCGTAGCGCTTGTCGTACTCGTCGCCGAGCTTGCCGAACAGCTTCGGAAAGGGAAACTCGATGCCCTTGGCCTCGAGGTCGTACCAAGCCGCAGTACCCAGGTAGTCTCCGCCTTCGGTGGCGCTGACCGTCTTCATTTGCTCGACGCCGAGCACGCACGCCAGGTCGTAACGGCCCGCTTCGATTTCGGCAGACGCCGCCAGAATCGCGATGCTGCCGGAGGCACACGCGGCCTCGTGACGGGCCGTCGGGATACCGCTGAACACGGGATCGACTTCCACGAAGAAGGCGCCCAGATGACCCTGCTTGCAATAGAGCTCGGCGGCGAAGTTGCCGACGTGCGCCACTTCGATTTCTTTCGGGTCGACGCCGGTCTCGGTCAGAGCTCCGAACACGGCTTCGCGCATCATCGCGACGAAGTGTTTGCGTTCCTTGCTCCAGTTGCGCGCGAAGTCAGTCTGGAAGCCGCCGATGATGAATACGTCAGGGGTGGTAGCCATGGCTGTCCTTTTCGAGTCGAATTTCCGGGAGCCGAACCGGCCTCAGCCAGCGACGAAGTAGCGGCCCACGTTGCCGGAGGGGTGCGTGAAGAACTTGCGCGGGGAACCACTGCGCTGTGCTTCAGCGAGAATCTTGGGTAGCGGCAAGCCCGCGCTCTTGATCATGCTCACGGTGCGCTGAATGCCCAGCGTGTCCACGAGCACGCTCGGAGGTGCCCAGTTGAAACCGAAGCCCATGATGAGATCGATGCCGGTGATGGTGTCCGTGACTTCACCGACGCGACTGAACGAGTAGCTGATGTATCCGGCGACTACCTTGCGCGCGAGAGCGGCCTCGTCACCCGGTGCGTCGGCGAAAATCTGCATCGCCTCTTCGTAACGCCCGACGCGGTGTAGCTTGGCGACTTCGCCGATATACGGGAGCTTCGGCAGCCGCACGTCACTCGCCGGCAGATAGTTGCCCGTCTTCGGGTCTAGGCAATGCACGACCTTGCCTTCACGCCGGAAAAAACCCTTGCCGCTCTTGGTGCCCAAGGTGCCGCTCTTCATGAGCTGCTCCATGTACGCCGGGAGCTTCAACGTGGCGTGCGCTTCGTCCTCGGTGCTCGCGTAGATGTTGTCGACGATCGCGCGGTGAATGTCCCAACCCACCAGATCGATCGTGGCGAGCGGCGTCAAGGCGCGACCCGTGTAGGGGCCCACGATGCGATCCATCAGCAGCGGGCCGTGCTCTTCGGCGAGCTGCGCTACCTCGTTCAGGACCTTGAAGCCGACGCGGTTGCCCGCAAAGCCCGGACGATCCGCGGTGCGGATAACCACGCGGCCGA
>DATHEN010000828.1:0-2079 GCA_035318565.1 Polyangiaceae bacterium | reverse complement strand
CAGGCTCGCGACTCGCGCTCGAGCCAGCGCTTCGACCGCACGCTCGAGCTCGGGCGGGGTGCCGAGCGCGTGGGCGAGCGGGCTCATGCCGCCGAGCGGCAGCACCCCCAGGGCCTTGCCGGTGTCAGTGAGCAGATTCGTAGCGCGCGAGACCCAATCGTTACCACCTCCGACGAGCACTGCCTCGGCGTCCCCTTCGAGGCTTTTACGCATGGCTCGATCGGCATCCTCGGGTGACACCAGCGCCACGCTGACAGCGTGACCGGCGCGCGCCAGCGAGTCCTCGATGATCCGGCGCGCAGCTGCGCCGGACACATTTTTAGGGCTGCCGCCGGCGCTCAGAATGACGGCAATGCGCATGCACGGAATTTCCAGAAGAAAGACATCAAATTCTTTAAGTTCTCGGACGTGCCTGTCAAATCCGCCGTTCCGTCCGAGCCTGCGGCCAGAGCGAGAAAGGACCATGCGGCCCGGTAGCGCTCGCGTTGCTCGACATTCCAGCTAAAGTGGTCAAAATCCGGAAGGCTCACCGCCATGGCTCCCCAGAAGCCCACAGACCATCCCGAGTCCGAGGACGACCTCGCAGTTGCCGAGCGGCCGAAGACCAAACAACCGCGCAAGTACCACGTCGTTTTTCACAACGATGACTACACCACCATGGAATTCGTGGTGCACGTACTCGAGAAATTCTTTCACATGAACGAGACAGAAGCCACGCAGGTCATGCTGCACGTTCATCACAAGGGCTACGGTATCGTGGGCGTTTTCACGCGCGACGTGGCCGAGTCCAAGGCCGCGCAAGTCATGGATTACGCGAAGGAGCACGGCCACCCGTTGCGGTGCACGGCCGAGCCCGAGGGTTTTGGAGATTCCGAGTGAAAGTCAGCGCAGAAGTCGAAATTGCCTGCTCGCTCGCCGCGCGCGAAGCGCAGCGCCGCCGCCATGATCTGATGACCGTGGAGCACCTGCTCTATGCCCTGCTCCACGATGACGAGAGCGCCCGCGTCCTGCGCAAAGCCGGCGCCGACGTCGAAGCCATCAAGCGCGAGCTCGAGCGCCTATTCGAGGAAGAGATGTCTCCGGTGCCGGGCTCGCGCACGGTCACGCCCACCCCCTCGCGCGGCTTTCAGCGCGTCCTGCAGCGGGCCGCGATCCACGTGGAATCGAGCGGCAAGGAAGAGCTGAAGGGCTACAACGTCCTGATCGCCATCTTCGCGGAGGTGGACTCCCCCGCCGTGATGGCGCTGAGCGCCGCCGGCGTGACCCGCTACGACGTCGTGAATTTCGTCTCGCACGGGGTCTCCAAGGACGACGACGACGATCTCGAGGGCGTCACGCCCGGCAGCGACGACCAAGAGGGTGACGGCGACGGCGAAAGCGTCAAGGATCCGCTCGCCAAATTCGCCGTGAATTTGAACGAACGCGCGCGCGCCGGCGAGATCGAACCGCTGATCGGACGTGAAAGGGAGCTGCGCCGCGCCATCCAGGTGTTGAGTCGCCGCAAGAAGAACAACCCGCTATTCGTCGGGGACGCGGGTGTAGGCAAAACCGCGATTGTGGAAGGGCTGGCCGCCAAAATCGCTGCGAATGATGTGCCCAAACCGCTCGAAAACGCGGAAATCTATGCGCTCGACATGGGCTCGCTCCTGGCCGGCACCAAGTTCCGCGGCGATTTCGAGAACCGGGTCAAGGCGGTCCTGAAGGAGCTCGGCAAGCGTCCGGGCGCCGTTCTCTTCGTCGATGAGCTCCACACCGTGATCGGTGCAGGGGCTGCCAGCGGTGGCACACTGGATGCCGCGAACTTGCTCAAGCCGGCGCTGGCGAGCGGGAAGTTACGCTGCATCGGGGCCACCACGTTCGAAGAGTACAGGAGTCATCTGGAGCGGGACCGCGCGCTCGCCCGCCGCTTCCAGAAGATCGAGGTGCTCGAGCCCAGCCTGGAAGAGACCGTGCTGATCTTGAAGGGCTTGCGTTCGCACTACGAAGAGTTCCATCACGTCACGTACACCGAGGAAGCGCTCGAAGCGTCGGCGAAGCTCGCCCTGCGCCACCTGCACGACCGCAAGATGCCGGACAAGG
>DATHEN010000827.1:0-2043 GCA_035318565.1 Polyangiaceae bacterium | reverse complement strand
GCGTCTATGACGAGACGTTGCGTGTCCTGCGCAGCGCAGTGGACCGCGCGAAACTCGGACAGGGCGACAAGCTCTCGGCCCTCGAGCGGCTCGATCGCCAGGCGCGCGAACTGGAAGCGACTGCCAGGGGCCCCGAGTTCGATGCATACGTCAGAGCCGAGCGCGAGCGCTCCCCCGAGCTCGGCGGAATGAGCGTGTTCGGTCCCGAGAAAAAACCTTCGGGCAGCGTGGGACCTTCGGATTCCGTGCCGTGCGCCACTAGGACTGGGGCCGAGCGGCGACGCCGTTGAAGAGGACGTCGGCGAGCTCTGCCGCGAGGTCATTGCCCTTGGGCGCTTCCACGAAGGGCAGGCGCTGCTCGATGACGCGCCGGATGAGCTGTGCGGGCCCGGCCAGCGACACCAAGCTCAGGGCCACCGTGAGCGGCGAATGCTGGGCGCCGAAGGTTCCGTTCGCCGTGCCGTCTTGAACCATGCGGATCAGCAGCGGGATGTGCCCGCGTTGAAAGCGTTCGATCAGTCGATCGAGACGTGAGGTCGACGTCAGCGCCTCGCGCAGCACCAGGCGCACCATCAAGAGCTCGTCGTCGTGGAGTCGTGCGATGCGTTCGTAAAACCGTTGGACACGCACGGGCACGGGCGCGTCCGGGGCGAGCGCCACTTCCAGATCCGCGAGCAGCGCCACGTACACTTCCTCGACCACGGCCAGGAACAGGTCGTCCTTCGTGGGGAAGTAGTAATACACCATGCCGATACTGGTCTTTGCGTCCCGCGCGATACGCCGCAGCGACGCGCCGTCGACCCCCTCGCGCAGAAAGCGCTGGCGCGCAGCGTGAACGATGCGCGGCGCGATGTCGGTTCTGGGACGCGCCATGTCAACCGAGCTTCTTGGAGAAACGCGCCGAAGCCAGCCCGACCAGCGCGAGCAAGATTGCCGTGAGCCAGGCCAGTGCCGGCGCGACATCTCCGAGCTCGCTGCCCTTCAGGGTGATGCCGCGCACGATGCGCAGGTAATGCGTGAGCGGTAGACCTTGCGCGATCCACTGCGCGGGCGCCGGCATGGCCTCGAAGGGGAACATGAAGCCGCTCAACAAGATGTTCGGAAGCAGGAAGAAGAAGGACATTTGCATGGCTTGTTGCTGCGTCTTGGCGAGCGTCGAAAAGAACAGGCCCAGCGCCAGGTTCGCCGCGATGAACACGAAGGAGAGGCCATACAGGAGCGCTAGCGAACCCGTGAAGGGCACCGCGAATACGATGCGACCGGCCAGCAGAATCAGCGTGATCTGCACGTAGCCGATGATCACGTATGGCAAGATCTTGCCCACGATCAGCTCCACGCTCTTCACGGGCGACACGATCAGCTGCTCGAGCGTGCCGCGCTCGCGCTCCCGCGCGATGGCCATGGACGTCAGCATGACCATGGTCATCGTCAGGATCACGCCAATCAGCCCCGGCACCACGTAGACGGCGGTGCGGAGCTCCGGATTATACCAGGTGCTCGGTTCGAGCTCGAGCGGAGCGACGTCGAGACTCATGCCCTGACGACTGGTCCGTGCCATGACGAGCTCGGTGGAGCGCATCACCACCAGCGAAGCGGCGGTGTTGGTGGCACTGGCCACGGTCTGCGGATCGGACCCGTCGACGATCAGCTGGACCTTGGTGTTACGCCCCCGCGTGATGTCCGACGCATAGCGAGGCGGGATCACCAGGGCCACGCGCGCATCGCCCGCGCGCAGCGCGTGTTCGATCTCTGCGTAGCTCTGCACCTGGCCGCGCATCCGGTAAAAGCCCGTCGCTTCCAGGCTGCGCGCGAGCTCACGGGACTGTGCGCTCACGTCCTGGTCATAGACCACCGTGGGCATGTTGCGCACGTCGGTGTTGATGGCGTAGCCGAACAAGAGCAGCTGCATCAGCGGCAAAGCGACCATCATGCCCAGCGTCAGCCGATCGCGCCGCAGCTGAAGCAGCTCTTTCCAGGCGATGACGCCGACGCGAGCGTTCATGACGTCGCTTGCTCCGGCGCGCTCTGTTGCTCCGCTCGCAC
>DATHEN010000826.1:0-8241 GCA_035318565.1 Polyangiaceae bacterium | reverse complement strand
TTCAGCAGGCAGTGACGAGCGAAAGCATCGACCGGAAATGAGACGCTGCTGCCATCGGCTAACGAGAGCTCGGCGGTCTCGAGATCGATCGCGACTCGGGTGGCCGGGTCGGCGCTGACCGCGCGCTCGAGCAGAGCGTGCGTCTTGGCGTCCACGACCACGGGCAAGAGGCCGTTCTTCAGCGCGTTGTTGCGGAAGATGTCGGCGAAGGAGGTGGCGATGACCGCGCGCAGGCCCCAGCCGGTGAGCGCCCACGGCGCGTGCTCGCGCGAGGACCCACAGCCGAAGTTGTCGCCGGCGAGCAGCACCTGCGCGCCCTGGCTGCTCGGCAAGTTGAGCGCAAAATCCGGCTTCGGGGAGCCGTCCGGCAAGTAGCGCCAATCGCAGAACAGGTTGCTCGCGAGGCCCTGCTTGTCGATGACCAGCGGCACCATGTGCGATTCGAGATGGGTGAACTTTGCCATGAAGCGATCCAGAATTTGGGGGGCGGCTCAGGACGCGAGCGTGCGCACGTCGGTGATGCGGCCGGTGACGGCCGCTGCGGCCGCGGTGAGGGGTGACGCGAGGAACGTGCGGCCGCCCTTACCCTGACGGCCTTCGAAGTTCCGGTTGCTGGTGCTGACGGCGTATTGACCGGGCTCGATCTGGTCGCCGTTCATGGCGATGCACATCGAGCAGCCGGCTTCGCGCCACTCGGCGCCTGCGTCTCGGAAGATCTTGTCGAGACCTTCGGCCTCGGCTTGGCGCTTGACCTCTTTCGAGCCGGGAACGACCAGGGTGCGCACGCCCTGTGCGACGTGGCGGCCACGTAGAATCGAAGCCGCGAGCCGCAAATCGCTGATGCGCGAGTTGGTGCACGAGCCCACGAACACCACGTTCACGGGGTGGCCGAGCAGCGGCCGTCCCGGCTCGAGCGCCATGTAGCGCAGCGCTTTCTCGAAGGCCGCGCGCTGGGCGCTGTCGGCGAAGTCCGCCGCTGCCGGCAGTGCCTTGCTGATGGGCACGGCCATGCCGGGGTTCGTGCCGTAGGTGATCATTGGTTCCAGCGCGCCGGCGTCGAGCGTGATGGTGCGGTCGTAGCGCGCACCCGCGTCGCTCGGCAGGCTGCGCCAGTACGCGACTGCCTTGTCCCAGGCCTGGCCCTGGGGCGCGAATTCGCGGCCTTTGACGTACTCGAAGGTGGTGTCGTCCGGAGCGATCATGCCGGCCCGCGCGCCCGCTTCGATGCTCATGTTGCAGATCGTCATGCGGGCTTCCATGTCCAGGCTGCGGATCGAGCTGCCCGTGAACTCGAGCACGTAGCCCGTGCCCCCGCCGGTCCCGATCTCGGCGATCAGCGCCAGGATGATGTCCTTGGCGGTGACACCGGGGCTGAGCTGCCCATCGACTCTCACTTCGAACGTCTTCGCGGGGCTCTGCAGTAAACACTGCGAAGCGAGCACGTGCTCGACTTCGCTCGTGCCGATGCCGAATGCGAGCGACCCGAACGCACCGTGAGTGGACGTATGGCTGTCGCCGCAGACGATGGTCATGCCGGGCCGGGTGAAGCCGAGCTCGGGGCCGATCACGTGCACGATGCCTTGCTGCTCGCTCTCGAGCGAGTACAGGCGCACGCCGAACTCGGCGCAATTCTTCTGCAGCTGTCCGAGCTGCGCCTGTGCCTGGGTGTCCACGACTTGCAGCGCCTTGGGCAAGGTCGGCGTCGAATGGTCCATGGTGGCGACCGTCAAATCCGGGCGGCGCACGCGCATGCCGCGGCTGCGCAAGCCGGCAAAGGCCTGCGGAGACGTGACCTCGTGGACCAGGTGCAAATCGATGTACAGCACCGCCGGGCGTCCGGGCTCTTCGGCGACTACGTGGGCATCCCAAACTTTTTCAAAAAGGGTTCGACTCATGAACGGACTCACTGTGCGGTAGCCGGCGCGCTCTTTGCGACGGCATGCTTGGAATTATGATTTGCACCGGTGCCATCGGCGCAGGCGACGCCGAAGGCCGTCAGCAGGCGATTCAGGGCCGCTAGGTACGCCTTGGTGCTGGCGACGATTACATCCGTGTCGGCGGCGTGTCCGTGGAACACGGCAGCATGCGCCGGGTGCTGGGCATTGATGCGGTGATCCGCGCGGTCGGCGCGCAGGCGCACGCTAGACTCGCCGAGCGCATCGATGCCCTCGGTGATGGCGTTCAGGGAGTACTCCACGAGCTCGGCCGGCGCGTGCACGACCTCGTCGATGGCCTTGAACACGGCGTGCAGGGGCCCAGTGCCGACGGCAGCTTGCGTGTGTACGGTGCCGTCCGGGCCGCGCAGGCGCACGGTGGCCGTGGGCAAGCCGCCGGTGCCGCACGACACCTGGATGGCCTCCAGCGTGAAGAGCTCGGGACCGCGGCCGATCTCGCTGGCTGCGAGCGCTTCGAGGTCTGCGTCCGTGATGCGCTTCTTCTTGTCGGCCAGGGTCTTGAAACGGTTGAAAGCCGCCTCCAGCGCTTCGCCCTCGAGCGCGTGACCGAGCTCGCGCAGGCGTACGGCGAAGGCGTGACGGCCGGAGTGTTTGCCGAGCACGAGCAACGACTTCGAGGCTCCGACCGTTTCCGGGCGCATGATCTCGTAAGTCTCTTCGTGCTTCAGCATGCCGTCCTGGTGAATGCCGGCTTCGTGAGCGAAGGCGTTCGCGCCGACGATCGCCTTGTTCGGCTGGACGAGCATGCCGGTGCGCGCGCTCACGAGCTTGGACGTGCGCACGAGCTGAGTCGTGTCGATACCCGTGCGCAGGCCGAACAGCTTTTCGCGCGTGTGCAGGGTCATCACCACCTCTTCGAGCGAGGTGTTGCCGGCGCGCTCGCCGATGCCGTTGATCGTCACTTCGGCCTGGCGTGCTCCGGCACGGATGCCCGCCAGCGTGTTGGCCGTGGCGAGCCCGAGATCGTTGTGGCAATGCACCGAAACGACGGCCCGTTCGATGCCGGGCACGCTCTTCATGATGCCGGCGATCAGCGCCCCGAACTCTTCGGGCAGCGTGTAGCCGACCGTGTCCGGAATGTTCAGCGTGGTGGCGCCGGCTTCGATGGCGACCTTCAGCACCTCATAGAGGAACTCGGGCTCCGTGCGGCCGGCGTCTTCGGGGCTGAACTCGATGTCCTCGCAGTAGCGCTTTGCGTAGCTGACCATGGCGCGGGTGCGTTCGACGACCTGCTCTTTCGTCATGCGCAGCTTGTGCTCGCGATGAATCGGCGACGTCGCCAAGAACGTGTGGATGCGCGGCCGTTTGGCGCCGCGGATCGCTTCCCATGCTTTGTCGATGTCGCCCTCGTTGGCGCGTGCGAGACCACAGATGACGGGCGGCTCTGAAGAGAGCCGCCCGGGAGGAGCGACCTGACCCACGTGCTCGGCGATGCTGCGTACGGCTTCGAGGTCGTCCGGCGAGGCGGACGGAAAGCCCGCCTCGATTACGTCCACGCCCAGGCGAGATAGTGCGCGTGCGACCTCGAGCTTCTCTTCCGACGTGAGCGTTGCGCCCGGCGATTGCTCGCCGTCGCGCAACGTGGTGTCGAACATGCGTACGTACTGACTTGGGGCATTGACGCCAGAGTCGCTCTCCATGGTCATCAGTCTCCTGGTCTGATCGTGACGGGATCGACGAACGGCATCATCTTGCGCAGATCTGCGCCGACCTTCTCCAGGATCTGCTCGCGTTCGTCGTGGCGCCGCTTGTCGAACTCGGGCCGCCCCGTCTGATTTTCTGCGATCCACTGCTTGGCGAACTTGCCGCTTTGAATGTCGGCGAGGATGCGCTTCATCTCGGCGCGCGTCTCGTCGTTGATCACGCGGGGGCCCGAGACGTAGTCGCCGTACTCGGCGGTGTCGCTGATCGAGTAGCGCATGTAGTTGAGGCCGCCGCGGTACATCAAATCGACGATCAGCTTGAGCTCGTGCATACACTCGAAGTAGGCGATCTCCGGCTGATAGCCGGCGTCGACCAGGGTCTTGAAGCCGGCCTTGACCAGCTCGCTGGTGCCGCCGCACAGCACCGCCTGCTCACCGAACAGGTCGGTCTCGGTCTCTTCGGCGAAGGTGGTGTTGATCACGCCGGCGCGCGTGGCGCCGATGCCCTTGGCGTAGGAGAGCGCGATAGCATCCGCTTGCCCGCTCGCGTCCTGATGGATGGCGAGCAGCGCCGGAACCCCGCCGCCTTCCTTGTACGTCTCGCGCACGCGATGGCCCGGGCCCTTCGGCGCGATCATGCTCACGTCGACGTCTGCGGCGGGCTTGATGGTCTCGAAGCGGATGTTGAAGCCGTGGGCGAACATCAGCGTCTTGCCCTTGCCGAGATTCGGGGCGAGGTGCTCGTTGTAGATGCTGGCTTGAGAGGTGTCCGGCGCGAGCACCATCATCACGTCCGCCCAGCTCGCGGCGTCACGCACGCTCTTGACGGCGACGCCGTCTTTCTGTGCTTTGGGCCGGCTCTTGCTGTTGTCGGGCAAGCCGACGCACACGTCGACGCCGCTCTCTTTCAGGTTCAGCGCGTGCGCGTGACCCTGCGAGCCGTAACCGATGATGGCGACCTTCTTCTTTTGAATGAGGGAAAGGTCTGCGTCCGCGTCGTAACGAATCTTGGCCATGTCTTTACTCGTCCTTGTGCTTCAAGCCGCGGCGATGCCGCGCAAGTTGGATTTCTGGGCGGCCGTGAACGCGCTGGTGGCCGCGTTGCCGCGAGCGCCACGCGTCATGGCCACGGTGCCGGTCTGGACCATTTCGGCGATGCCGAACGGAGCAAGAATCGCGGCCAGGCCGTCGATCTTGTCCTGCGTGCCCGTGATCTCGACGATCAGATTGTCCGGTCCGACGTCGACGGCGCGCGCGCGGAACACTTCCACGAGCTGAAGCACCTCGGCGCGCCGCTCGGGGCCGACTTGCACCTTGATCAGGGCCAGATCGCGCGTGACCGTCGGAGCCTTCGAGATGTCTTCGACGCTGATCACGTTGACGAGCTTGTACAGGTTCGCCTCGATGCGGTGCGCCGTGTCGTCGTCGGCGTCGACCACGAACGTCATGCGCGAGACACCCGTCTCGTGCGTACGCCCGACATTGAGCGAAACGATGTTGTAGCCGCGGCGCCGGAACAGCGATGCCACTCGGTTCAGGACACCGGGGCGGTCTTCCACGTAAGCCACGAAGGTGCGTCGAGTCACTAAACTGGTTGTCATGACATTCCTCTAGAAAACTGTGCTGCGGGTACGGCGGTTCACTCGTCTTCGCCGGTCTCGTAAATCGGGCTGAGGCTCGTGCGGCGCGGCCGGCGTATCATCTTGTCGAGATCCGCGCCGGCGGGCACCATGGGGTACACGCTGTCTTCCTGCTCGACGCGGAAGTCGATCACACAGGTTTCCTTGGCTTCGCGCGCCTTCGCGATGGCATCTGGAATCTGCTTGCGCTCCGTGACGCGCAGGCCCTTCAAGTCGTGCGCTTCGGCGAGCTTCACGAAATCGGGGCTCTTGATCGGCGTCGCGACGTAGCGGCCGCCGTAGAAGAACTCCTGCCACTGGCGCACCATGCCGAGGTAGCCGTTGTTGATGATGGCGATGTTGACCTTGATGTTCTCCTGGGCGCAGGTCGCGAGCTCGGAGGCCGTCATCTGAAAGCCGCCGTCGCCGGCGATCACCCAGATCTCGTCGTTGGGGCAGGCGAAGCGCGCGCCCATGGCGGCGGGCAGCGCGAAGCCCATCGTGCCGAGGCCGCCCGAGGTGAGCAGCTTCCGCGGATGATCGTGCTTGTAGTACTGCGCTTCCCACATCTGGTGCTGGCCCACGTCGGTGACGACGAGCGCGCGGCCTTCGGTGAGGCGCCACAAGTCGTGAATCACTTGCGCGGCCAGCAGCCGGCCGTCGTCCGGCAAACTCTGTATATCGATGACCGCTGTCTCGCCCTTCAGGTCGCGGATGTGATCGAGCCACTCCGAGCGGTCGCGGTGCTCCACGTGCGGCAGGAGCGCGTGCAGGATTTCTTTCACGTCGCCGATCAGCGGCAGGTCCACCTTGACGTTCTTGTTGATCTCCGCCGGATCGAGCTCGACGTGGATCTTCTTGGCGTGCGGTGCGTACGTCTTGAGATTGCCCGTCACGCGATCGTCGAAGCGCATGCCGAGCGCGATGATCAGGTCCGCCTCCTGAATGGCGGTGTTCACCCAGGCTTCGCCGTGCATGCCCATCATGCCCAGGCTGCGCGCATGCGTGGCGGGGAAACCGCCGAGGCCGAGCAGAGTGAGCGCCACGGGGATGTCCGTCTTGTGCACGAACTCGAGCAGATTGGCCGTGGCGTTGCCGCGCAGGATGCCGTGCCCGGCGAAGATCAGCGGACGCTTGGCGGCGTGGATCATCTCCACGGCGCGTTCGAGCTCTTTGGGGAGCGGGTGGCGCTCCGGACGGTAGCCAGGCAAGCGCACCGGTGTCGGGTCCCAAGCGAAGTCACAGGTCTTTTGCTGCGCGTCTTTGGTGATGTCGACCACCACCGGCCCTGGCCGACCGGAGTTCGCGATGTAGAACGCCTCCTTGATCGCAGGCATGATGTCTTCCGGACGGGTGACCAGGAAGTTGTGCTTCGTGATCGGCAGCGTCACGCCCGTGATGTCCACCTCCTGAAAGGCGTCGCTGCCGAGCATCGTGGACGGCACCTGACCGGTGATGCAGACGATCGGGATCGAGTCGAGCATGGCGTCCGCGATGCCGGTGACGAGATTGGTGGCACCCGGGCCCGACGTGGCCATCGCGACGCCGACCTTGCCGGAGGCCCGCGCGAAGCCCTCCGCCATGTGTGCCGCGCCTTGCTCGTGACGCGTGAGGATGTGCCGGATCGGGTATTTGATCATGGCGTCGTACGCCGGCATGATCGCGCCGCCCGGATAGCCGAACAGGACTTCGACACCTTCGTGCCCGAGCGTCTCCCAGATGATCTCGGCGCCCGTGAGCGTGCGCACGCTCTCCTCGGGCTGCGCGCCGGCACGAAACTGCGGTGTGATGTCGTTCATGGGTGCGGCCACGGCTCGTTCTCCTTCTGAATTCGCTTCGCTGAACTGGTTTGACCTCGAAGGTCAGGGGGTAAAAAAAACCCCCGCACCGTGTCTCGGGTGCGGGGGCCGTAGTCTACTTGGTCTTCGCTAGACGGCCGCCGCACCCGGACTAATAACGACCCCGACAACGACAACGAGCTCGCGCAGGGGGAGGGCAGCCGACACCGCGACGCCTTTGCCTTCGGCAAAGAGGACGTTGCTGCGGTGAGCGGTGGTAGCCATGTGTGGGTTTGAGGGTGCAGTGCTCCGGTGCTGCCGTCATGTTTCAAAACGCAAAAAATGCGCAAGAGTACAGGGTCAGCCGTGTGCAACTCGCGGCAACTTGCGCTCCGGGGCAATTTTTCAGCGAGTTCTGGGCGCGTAGAACGGGGGCTCCAGCGAGACCCGGTGATGGGGCATTTTCCCGGGTCTGTCCGAGTTTGCTCGAGTGGCTATGGTGGCCTCCATGACAGAGAGCTACAGCGCGCCCGTCGAACACTACCGCACGCAGCTGCGTTCCGTGTTTGCCGGGCGAAAGACCGTGCTGATCGGCGGTCCAGTAGCCTCTCTGACTCCGCTCGCCCGGGAGCTTCGACGGCTCGGCGCCGACCGCCCGTTCATCATCGGTTCGAGCCTCGGCACTGGCGAGCTGCCCGGCGAGGATGACGCGGAATGGCTGTCCCTCGAGCTCCGTGCATCGAGCATCACGGAGGCGATCCGCGCTTACGAGAATCAGCTCACCCACTTGCCCGAAGAGGTCCGGCAGCGTCTCGATACGTACGACCCACAGCGCGCGGCGGTGGCCGTCGGCGCCATCGTGCTCGGTGACGTACCCCAGGTCGCCGGCAGGCCGCGCTACGGAGCCAGGCCGCGGAGCTGGGCCGCACTCGAGGACAAAGTCGGCGTCGACGCGTTGTGGGACAACTTGGGTATCGAGCGCGCGGCATCTCGCATCGTGCGAACCGTCCCCGCCGAGCTCGAACAGGCGGCCGCTGCGCTGGATCGTGGCGCGGGCACGGTGTGGGCTGGAGACGCGCGCGAAGGCGTGCATGGAGGCGCCGAAGGCGTGCGCTGGGTCAAACACGCCGAGCACGCCAGAGAAGCGCTGGATTTCTTTGCGACGCGTTGTGATCGAGTGCGCGTGATGCCGTTTCTAGAAGGGATCCCCTGCAGCATTCACGGCATGGTCTTGCCCGATGGCGTA